>JAITHN010000191.1 GCA_031279745.1 Streptococcaceae bacterium | reverse complement strand
TCAATCACATCCATTGGATCAATCCCATTTCCAAGGGATTTACTCATCTTTCTTCCCTGTTCATCACGAATCAAACCATGAATCAACACATTTTTGAATGGCCTTGTGTCTGTAAATTCGAGTGATTGGAATATCATGCGGCTCACCCAGAAAAAGATGATGTCGTATCCTGTAACCAATGTGTCCGTTGGAAAATATCGTTTGAAATCATCGCTTTCTGTATCTGGCCAGCCCATCGTTGAAAAAGGCCACAGCGCACTTGAAAACCAAGTGTCCAAGACATCGCTATCTTGTTCCCAGTTTTCAATATCACTCGGTGCGGTCTTACTAACCACCATTTCACCGGTTACTTTATGATAGTAGGCTGGAATTTGATGTCCCCACCAAAGCTGACGAGATATCACCCAATCATGTACATTTTCCATCCAAGTTAAAAATGTATGATCAAATCTTGGTGGGAAAAACGTCACTTTGTTTTCTGTTTGTTGATTTTCAATGGCGTTTTTCGCAAGTTCATCCATCTTGACAAACCATTGCGTAGAAAGCCGTGGCTCAACGATCACACCACTTCTTTCTGAATGTCCAACTTCATGGGTAATCTGTTCAATTTTGACCAGTTGACCCAAAGCTTCTAAATCTTTTACGATGGCACGCCTCGCATCAAAGCGATCCAACCCTTCATAAATTCCGCCTTCGGAATTTATCGTTCCGTCGTCATTCATCATATTGATCATTGGCAAATCATGCCGCATGGCAACCTCAAAGTCATTCGGGTCATGTGCAGGCGTGATTTTCACCACTCCAGTCCCTTTCGTCATATCCGCATGCTCATCCACCAAAATGGGAATCACCCGGTTAATGATGGGGAGGACGACATTTTTTCCAATGAGATGGGTATAACGTTCATCTTCAGGATTGACGATAACCGCCGTATCACCAAGATAAGTTTCCGGTCTCGTTGTCGCAATCTCAAGAAACTCATCTGTTCCTTCGATTTGGTAGGTAATATGATAAAACGCACCTTGAACTTCTTTATGGATGACTTCAATATCAGAGAGTGCCGTTTTAGCAAATGGATCCCAGTTGATTAATTTTTCTCCGCGGTAAATCAAGCCTTTTTCATACAATTTAACGAAAACAGTACGAACAGCTTCGTTTAAGCCTTGATCAAGTGTAAAACGCTCACGTGAGTAGTCAAGAGATAGGCCAAGTGTCGCCCATTGTTCACGAATGGTCGACGCATATTCTTCCTTCCATTCCCAAACTTTTTCAAGGAATTTTTCACGTCCTAAGTCATGACGGCTGATGCCCTCTTCTCTTAAGCGTTCTTCAACTTTTGCTTGTGTTGCAATTCCTGCATGGTCCATTCCAGGGAGCCATAGCGTATCATAGCCTTGCATTCTTTTTTGACGAATAATCATGTCTTGAAGTGCTGTATCCCAAGCATGACCTAAGTGGAGTTTACCGGTTACATTTGGCGGTGGAATTACGATAGAATAAGGTTTTGCTGTTTTGTCTCCATTTGGTTGAAAAACACCCTCCGCTAACCATTTTTCATATCGTTTCTCTTCTACCGCTTTTGGATCGAATTTCGTCGCTAATTCTTTTTTCATTTTTTTTACTCTCATTTCAATTTTTACTTGTGAATCTCGCTTATTTCCCCAAGAGAAAGTAGCGTTTTATCTTTTATCATTTTCCATGGATCAACTCCCCCAAAATAAAGAAAATGTCCAATTTCATTAGGTGACTTGAGAAAGACATCTTCCGTTAAAACAAAGTCGTGTATGTTGTTTTCTTGCTCTATCCTTAAAGCTTCCCCAAACCTATCTCCTAAAGAGAGTTCCCCTTTCGCAGTCAAAAGATGCGTTTTTCTCAATTTTGCCCCTTTTTTTATACGAAAAACTTTCACCTTTTCCCAGTATATTTCGGCTTTCGCTTCATTGTAGTCAACAAAGAAAGGAGTTTCACTTAAACTCTTTTGAAAGCGATGTTTTGCCTTTCCTTTCGGAACCTTCTTCATCATTTCACGGATTTTCGCAACTTTCTCGATTACCGCCTCATCCGCGATTTCATCAATTTCATCCAATAATCTTAAAATCTCGGCCTTCATTTACTTTCACCAATCCTTCCCATGTGAGAATTTTTCTTTGAATGCATAGAGTCGATTTCACAATATCGAAAAACAAGAAAAGTGTCAAGAATCCCTACTTCAATCCCGATCCCGCCAACGCTTGAAAGTCCTCAAGCTCCTTCGGATGGGTCAATCTTCTCGAATAAAAATAAGAAAGTCGGAGTGGAATTTTCCACTCCGAAACAGTCAAACTTATCGTCACATTAACACCCGTAACGTAAAGAGTTCCTTTACATTTCTAAATACGTTTTGACAACGTCTGCTAGATTTTCAACAAGAGATTCTGTACCCTCTCCAGTTTTTTGAACTTTTACCTCAACCGTACCCTCAACTGCTTTCTTTCCAACTGTAATACGAATTGGGATACCGATCAACTCGGAATCCGCAAATTTCACTCCAGCTCGCTCATCGCGGTCATCGACCAAAACGTCCAAACCAATAGATTGAAGAGTGTGTTCTACCTCATTGGCTAACTTTACTTGTTCCTCTTTTTTGTGGTTCATCACAATCACATGCACATCATATGGCGCAATCTCTTTTGGCCAATGAATTGCCGACTCCGTCGCATTTTGTTCTACTATTGCAGAAAGAAGTCTTGAAACACCAAGTCCGTAGCAACCCATAATGACACTTGTTTCCCGGCCGTTCTTATCGAGAACTTTGGCACCCATACTGTCACTATAACGTGTGCCGAGCTTAAAGATATGTCCGATTTCAATCCCTCTAGCAAATTTCAAGACACCTTTTCCGTCAGGGGAACCCTCCCCTTCTTTGACATTCCGGATGTCTAGAATTTCTTCTGTTTGGAAGTCACGTCCAAGATTGACATTTGTGAAATGCATCTCCTCTTCATTTGCTCCAGCGATTGCATTTTCCATATTTTGAACTTCTTTATCAAGGATAATCCGAACATCCTCATGAGTGTTTACCGGACCAATTGACCCAAAGCTTGCTTTAAAGGTTGTGACAACATCAGCGCCTGTAGCTTCTTCCAAGAAATCCACGCCGAGATAGTTTTTCAACTTCACTTCATTCACTTCGTGGTCGCCTCGTACAACCGCTAAAACTGGCTGACCATCTGCCATAAACACGACAGATTTCATGATTTTTTCTGGGGCAACATTGAAGAACTTGGCAACTTCTACAATTGATTTCACTCCAGGAGTCGAAACTTTCTCCAGTTCGTTTTGTTGTTCTGTTTTTTCTTTCCGAACGTATAAACTCGTTGCCATTTCCAAGTTTGCTGCATAGTCGCTAACGGTCGAATACACTATCGTATCTTCACCAATTTCCGTCAGCGCCATAAATTCTGTAGAATCACTTCCACCCATCGCCCCTCCGTCACCGATAATCGGACGGAAGTCTAATCCACAGCGGTTGAAAATCTTCTCATAAGCCGTAGCATAATCTTGATAGGTTGCGTCCAGTGACTCATTGTCCGCATGGAAAGAATAGGCATCTTTCATAATAAATTCACGGACACGCA
>JAITHN010000093.1 GCA_031279745.1 Streptococcaceae bacterium | reverse complement strand
AATAATTTTGTCAGAATGGCAGTGCCAAAACATATTGATAAAATGAATCAAACAGTTCATATTTCAGTTCCTAATACCATCATAAAAAAATATTGGGAAGATAAACTCATTGACCCTTTCTATATTTCAACCTATGGAGCAACAGGGGAGGAATATGCACCCATCATTGAAGTGGAGGCCGCTAAAACTCCTGAGCATCATTCAGTCACAACCTATGCAAATCAAGTGACTGACTCTCTCCCACTCCAAACTATAGAGCCTGTTCAATCGGTCGTAATGCCGAAAGTAGAGTTAGAAAGAAATCATAGATTTCATTCAAAATTAAATGAAAGATATACTTTCGAAAACTTTGTTGTAGGGAATTCAAACCATGCTTCATTAGCAGCTGCAATGGCAATCTCTGAAAATCTAGGGGGGTTATACAATCCTCTTTTCATCTTTGGGGGCGTTGGACTCGGGAAAACTCATATGATGCAAGCCGTTGGACATGCAGTCTTAAATAAAAATCCGATGTCGAAAATACATTTTGTCACAGCAGAACAATTTATGAATGACTTTGTTGAGTCTATAAGGACGAATACGATGGAGGATTTTCGTAACTACTACCGATCACTCGATCTTTTAATGATTGATGATGCGCAGTTTATGGCTAAGAAAAAGAAAAAAGCGGAAGAAGATGATGATGAGTCTGGTATTCAAACTGAATTTTTCAACACCTTCGAAGCATTGAAAACCAGTGGTAAACAAATCATACTCACTAGCGACCGTTCCCCTAATCAGCTCAAACAATATACAGATAGATTGATTAGTCGATTTAATTCTGGAATGACAACAGATATTAAATCTCCTGAATATGAAACAAAATTGGCGATTCTACTAAATAAGAGAAAAGCGGAAGGACTCGAAGATAAGTTGAGTGATGAAATTTTAGAAACCATTGTCGCACGCGTTTCTGGAAGCATTCGTGATCTTGAAGGTGCTTTCAATACCATTCACTTTCAATCAGTCGTTCTAAATAATGAAGTCACACTTGAGTTTGCTGAAAAACTTCTTTCAGACAATATGGACAATTCCAAAAAAGATGGGAAAATCTCTATTCTTTCCATACAGACTGAAGTAAGTGAATATTTTGGAATCACCGTAAAAGATATGAAGAGCAAAGCTCGTCGTCGTGAAATTTCCATCCCAAGACAGATTGCAATGTTCCTTGTGCGTGATGTACTCGGTGAATCTTATCCAAGAATCGGACAAGCATTTGGAGGTAAAGATCATTCCACCGTCATGCATGCTGAGAAAAATATACGTGATAAGCAATTGATTGATTCAAAAATGAAATCGGATATTGAATCCATCCGTCTGGGAATATTTTAAGCTGTGGAAAAGTTTTTTGCTTTCCCACATTTTTTTTACACTTTATTTTCTTTAATACAGGTGGAATTGACCATTTTTTCCACAGTTTCACAACCACCTACTACTACTTTATTTATTATATATATATATACAGTCAGCTTTTTGATTAATTTTTTAAAATATTTCTTGAATTTGTACTCTTTTCAATGAATTGATATAATAAAAATACTAACTTACGGGGGAAACAATATGCTACATTTTATTATGAATCGTGATTTTTTTAAGAAGCAGTTAATGATTACTTCAAAGGCAATTGAAAGTAAAACTACGATGCCTATTCTTACTGGAGTAAAAATTGAATTAAACAATTCTGAACTTGTCTTAACAGGATCAAATATTGATATTTCAATTATTACTGGAACAGAAATCAAATCAAAAGAAGCAGATATTACCACTTTCGAAAAAGGTGGCATCATCCTAAATGCGAATCTTCTTTTAAAAATTATTTCTGCACTTCCAGAAGAAACATTTGAATTTGAAGTAGAAGACAATCACCTCGTTCATATTACAAGTGGGTTAGCTGACTATCATTTAAACGGTCATGATGTCGATAATTTTCCTCGCCTACCGGAAATTATCAGTGAAACCCCGTTAGAAATTTCAAGTAAAGTGTTTAAACAACTTATTGATGAAACTGTTTTTGCAGTTTCAAAACAAGAATCTAAACCCATTTTGACAGGCGTGCATATGACTTATGATGGGAAAGAGTTAACAGCAGTTTCAACTGACTCTCATCGTTTGTCTCAACGTTCAATTTCTATTGAACTTTCAAAAGATGAGAGTCAAGAATTGGATATTATTATACCTGGAAAAAGTTTACTCAATATTTCAAGTATTTTTGGAGAAGAAGATCAAGAAATTGAGATTCATCTTACATCTACGCAAGTTTTATTTATTGCAAATGGAATTTTCTATTATTCCAGACTGCTTGAAGGAAGCTATCCAGATACAAGTCGCTTAATTCCTCAAACAAGTGATACTAAAATCACGTTTTACACGCAGGACATTTTAAAAGCGATTAACCGCGCGAGTTTAATGAGCCATGAAGGGCATAACAATATAGTTAAATTAGATATTTCGAAAGAAAAAGTACTATTGAGTGGAAATTCTCAAGAAATCGGGAAATTTGATGAAACATTAAAAGTTGCAGATGTACATGGTAATGATTTGAGTATTAGCTTTAATCCAGATTATATGAAAGACGCTTTAAAGGTTTTTGGATCAAGTATGGTTGAGATTGAATTTACTTCTGCAATTCGCCCATTTACATTAAGACCTGTTGAAGAAGAAGAAAAATTTATACAACTGATCACCCCAGTCCGAACAGCATAATCAACGTTTCTGCTTTAGCAGAAGCGTTTTTTTTATTCATAAAAAAATCACTGTTTTTTTTAAAAATCAGATGATAAAATGATGAAAAGTGAAGGAGAAAAAATGGCTAAAATCATTATCGTTGGTGCGGGACTTGCAGGAAGTCTTTGTGCGAAATTCCTTCAAGAGGAACATGAGGTCACCATTTTAACCAAAAAAACAAAAGATAATTCGAATTCCATACTTGCTCAAGGCGGCATTGCAACTTCTTTATTTGAATCAGATATTGAAAGTCATGTTCAAGATACATTGACTGCAGGAAGATTTATAAATGATGAGAAAATCGTAAGAAAAACCATTCAAAAAGGGAACGCCATACTGAAGAAATTTATTCAAGAAGGTTTGTCTTTTGATTCAAATGATGCTGGGTTGATTCGTTCGATGGAAGGGGCGCATTCTTTGGAAAGAATTCTTCACATCAATGGAGATCAAACTGGAAGAGGAATGGTCGAATTCGTCCATTCTAAACTTGTAAAAACCGAGATGATTGAAAATGCAGAGGTCGTTGACCTATCTATTCAAGAAAATAGGTTAAACGGAGTACATTATCTTGATCATGACAATACACTCCAATTTCTCCAGGCGGATATTGTCATTTTAGCAACAGGTGGAATTGGCCAGCTGTTTACGAATACCACCAATGATGAAACGGTTAGTGGAGATGGTTTAGCACTTTGCATTGAAAAAGAGATTGAAGTTCAAAATCTTCATTTTATTCAATATCATCCAACCTTCTTTAAAAGTTCTTGCGGGAATGGTTTTTTAATCAGTGAAGCCGTGCGAGGAGAAGGCGCTAGACTCGTCAATCAGCTTGGACATTATTTTATGGAAACTTTGCATCCAATGAAGGATTTAGCTCCTAGAGACATCGTAGCCAGATCGATTTTGCAAGAAGAATCATTTGGAAATCAGGTCTATCTCGATATTACAGGGGTGAAGCATTTTTCAAAAAGATTTCCATTCATAGCAGAGCAACTTTCCTCGCTTGGAAACTTTATACAGGAAGGAAGAATTCCTGTAACTCCTGCTCAGCATTTTCATATGGGTGGGGTAAAAGTGAATGAAGTGGGGCAAACTTCTGTGCCCAATTTATATGCAATTGGGGAAGTTGCAAGC
>JAITHN010000083.1 GCA_031279745.1 Streptococcaceae bacterium | reverse complement strand
CGCTGATGTTCCTTGTTTCATTTTCCCGCGAATCTCATCGACACAGTGAACAACAAAATGCTCGTTGTGAATGGAGGCAAGGACCATCGCCGTGACCTCGTTTGCCTTAAACAGATGGCGTATATAGGCTCTTGTGTGGTTTTTGCAAGTATAGCAAGTACATTCAGAATCTATTGGGCTGAAATCTTCTGCAAATTTTAGATTTTTAATATTGATGCGACCATCCATTGTGAACAGAGCCCCATTTCTCCCTTGTCTGGTCGGCGCCACACAGTCAAATGTGTCACATCCAAGTTCTGCACCTAGGAAAAGGTCGGCGGGTTGAGCGCCCATTCCAAGAAGATGTCTTGGTTTTTCGACAGGAAGGATGTGATTAATCCAGGAGAGAACATCGATTAATTCTTCAGGTTGGAAAGTTCCTCCAATCCCAAAACCGTCAAAACTTTCTCCTGTATTTAATTGCATGTTTCCAAGAACAGTTGCGGATGTTTTACGGAAATCTTCTTCACGAGCACCTTGCACGACGGCAAAGAGGGCTTGTAAGTTTTCGCCATTCTCCTCATGTTCAAGGTTAAGTTCGCTATGTCGTTGAAGACATCTTTTGGCCCAGGCATGCGTGGTATTCATTGCACGCTCAATCTGTTCTCGACCTGAGAGAGGACTGGTTAATTCATCGAACGCCATATGAATGTCAGCCGCAATTTTATGCTGAATTTCCATATTTTTTTCTGGTGTCATGAAAATCTTGTCGCCGTTCAAATGGCTTTTAAACCAAGCCCCTTCTTTTTCAACACGAGTCAGTTGGTCTTTACTCATCACTGCGTTTTTACTGTCACCTTTTGACATATGGCTCGTTAAATCCAACCCTTTTTTATAGGCCATTCCAAGAGAAAAGATTTGAAATCCGCCACTATCAGTATACATGGGGCGTTTATAATTCATAAATTTGTGAATTCCACCTGATTTATGAATCAGATCTTCTCCAGGACGGAGCATCAAATGATAGGTGTTCGAAAGGATGGACTGACAACCAATCTCATCGATTTCAGCATTGGTCAAGGTTTTCATGGTTGCTGCTGTTGCGGCACCAATGTACGCGGGTGTTTCAATATCGCCGTGTGGAGTGCGCAAGGTTCCACATCTACCAAGTGTTCCTTCAAGTTTCGTTTCAATTTTAAATTCAATCGCTTTTTTCATCATTCCTTCATTATATTGAATTGAGTGGGTACGTCAATAAGCGAAAATAAAAATTAAAGATTTTACTTTCCTGCACATTCAAGATTGACAACCACAGCGCTCGAAAGAACCAGCGTTCGGTCAAAATCATAGCTCGAACAAAGCAACAGTCTAGAAAGTCCGTCAAAGGGAGTATGGATAAAACAGCATGGATCAGACACTTAAGCAGTAGTACAGTACGTGCCCGTACTTTTTTTGCTATAATACGAACAGTTGTTGGAATTAGGAACAATAAAGGAGTAAACGAATATGAGTAGCATTCAATGGTTTCCAGGACATATGGCGAAAGCCAGACGAGAGGTCATGGAAAAATTAAAGTTTGTGGATATTGTGTTTGAGTTGGTAGATGCCAGACTGCCACTTAGCAGTAGAAATCCCATGCTAGACAACATTTTGCAAGAAAAGCCTAGATTGGTTTTGCTAAATAAAAAAGATTTGGCAGATGAGCGCCAAAGTGTTCAGTGGGCGAATTATTTCAAGAATAAAGGATATGCAGCACTAAGCATTAATGCACAGGAAAATAAAGATGCGAAGAAAATAGTTCTTGAATCAAAAAAAGTCTTACAGGCAAAATTTGAGCGTGAGAGAAGTCGAGGGATCCAGCCACGTGCCATCCGTGCAATGGTGATAGGGATTCCGAATGTTGGGAAATCCACATTATTAAATCGATTGATCGGAAAGAAAATTGCGCAAACTGGAAATAAGCCAGGAGTGACCAAGGGACAACAATGGCTTCGTCACAATGCAGAATTGGAGTTGTTAGATACCCCAGGGATTTTATGGCCGAAGTTTGAAGACCAAGAAGTTGCCAAAAAGCTTGCATTGACAGGGGCGATAAAGGACCAGCTCCTTCATTTGGATGATTTGGCGATTTATGCCTTAGAAATTTTTTCAAAAGATTATCCGGAAGATTTGCGTTTGAGATTTAAACTAACGGAAGAAGATTTAAAGATGGAGTCTCCAGAACTTTTAATGAAAATTGCTCAACTTCGAGGGTTTCGAGAGGATTATGAACGCGCGAGCGAGATGATTGTCAACGAGGTGAGAAGTGGGAAAATCGGTCGATTCACCTTAGACAGAATAGGAGAAATTGAAAATCTAGATGGCGATGAAGATAAGTGAAGTAAAAGCGTTTCTTGAATCGATTGAGAATAGTGATGATGAACGCTTGCTTTGGTTGGCTCAAGACGACAGGAAAGGGGTAAAATCTCTTTTAAATGCTTTCCATAACCGCATGGAAAGGCGTGCATTGCTAGAAAGTCGTTTTGAAGAAATGAATGCTTTTGAAAACGAGCTTAGAGCGTCCAATGTTTCAATGATTGCAGGAATTGATGAGGTGGGGCGGGGACCTCTTGCAGGTCCTGTTGTTGCAAGTGCAGTTATTTTAGATGAATTCCGCCCGATTCTTGGGCTGAATGACTCAAAGAAACTGACCCATCAACAGAGAGAAACTCTTTTTTTAGAAATTCAAGAGAAGGCAGTTGCGATTGGTTTAAGCATTCTCCCGCCAGAAAAAATCGATGAGGTCAATATCTTAGAAGCAACCAAATTGGCAATGATTGAGGCGTTGGGGAAATTAAATCCAAAGCCTCAGCACCTTTTGATTGATGCGCTTTTACTGAACGTGAAATTGCCA
>JAITHN010000142.1 GCA_031279745.1 Streptococcaceae bacterium | reverse complement strand
ACCTTTTTTGTTTCGGTTGTGGGCCCTTATTAGACTTTGAAAATAAGGCATTGTTGGTTTTCTTTTTATTATATATAAAACAATTCTCGAAAGAAAATGGGGCAACCTATTTAGAGATTGATTCCACTTTCCTTTACCAAAAAAGAGGACCGAATGGAGAAGTGGTTGAAAAGGCGAAAGATGAGCTGATTGAGGCGTTCAAAAAGAATGGATTCCATCATGATGGGTTTACAACCGGTTATGAAAGATCTGTTCCCCGCTGGAGTTTTGTTAAGGACTTACAAGGATTAGATGAAAAAACACTTCTAAAATCTTATACAAAAGAAGCCATTTATTCAGTGAAGAAAACTTCTCAGTTCGGTATCCAATTGCGTGAGCTAGGTTTCGATGAACTGGATAAATTTAAAGCCCTTACAACTCATACGGCAGAGCGTAGAGAGTTCCAAGACAAGACTCTGGAGTATTATCAACTGTTCTATAAAACATTTAAAGAGAAGGCGAAATTCATAGTTGCGGAAATAAATTTCAAGACCTATATTGAAAATCTAAGAAAACGTGAAGCAGAACTTCAAACGAAATTAAATAGGATTGCCGAAAACTTGGAAAAAACGCCAAATTCTTCGAAGATGCTCAACCAACAAAAAGAATTCAACGCCCAAATGTCCACTCAAGAGAAACGAATTTTGGAGGCTGAGGAGTTTTTAAAGCAAGAAGGTGAAGGAGATGTCATCCTAGCGGGTGGACTTTTCGTTTTCAATAAAAAGAGAACCACCTATCTTTTTTCTGGGACGTATGAACAGTATAAAAACTTTTATGCCCCCTTCCTTATCCAACATGAAATGATGCTGGAAACTCTCAAACGAGGGGGAGATATTTACGATTTCTACGGGATTCAAGGGAAGTTTGATGGCAGTGATGGCGTTCTAAAATTCAAGCAATCTTTTAACGGCCATGTCGAAGAAAAAGTTGGCTATTTTGAAACTCCAATTCGCCCGATAACCTATAAAATCTATAAACTTCTGCATGCCGCTTCCAAACGGTTACGCGGCTAAATCAATGAAGCACGCTTTTGTACTGAGCTCCGACTTAGATTTTTCATCTAAAGTTTGGAAGACAGCACATTTTGCGTGTTTTTTTATCAAAAAACGAATGAATGCAAAATATTCGACTAAAATCAGTCGTATTTTTCGGAATCCGCCCGTTGTTTTGATAAAATAAAAGGTGAATTGTAAACATGGAATGGAGAAATGAAAATGAAGATCCTTGTAATCGGAAGTGGCGGGCGTGAACACGCTATTGCAAAGAAATTGTCTGAGAGTCAAACTGTTGAAAAAGTCTTTGTTGCTCCTGGAAATGCAGGCATGCAATCCAAAAAAATAGAAACCGTAATGATCAAAGAAAGCAAATTTGATCAATTGATTGAGTTTGCGAAAGAAAACGAAATAACCTATACATTTGTAGGGCCTGAAATCCCATTAATGAAAGGGATTGTCGATGCTTTTGAAGAGAGTGGGCAACGTATCTTTGGACCGTCAAAAGCAGCTGCAATAATTGAAGGCTCAAAAGATTTTGCAAAACAACTCATGGTGAAATACGAGATTCCAACAGCGAAACATCAAACCTTTACTGAGTTAGAAGCAGCAAAAGCCTATGTTTTAAAAGTTGGTGCTCCAATCGTTGTCAAAGCAGATGGATTGGCAGCTGGAAAAGGCGTTGTCGTCGCTGAAACCGTCGAAGAAGCGATCGATGCCTTAACTGACATGTTGGAAGACAATGTTTTTGGCGCAAGCGGAAGTCGGGTCGTGATTGAAGAATTCTTAGATGGACAAGAGTTTTCACTTCTTTCCTTCGTTGACGGAGAAAAGGTTTGGCCAATGGTGATTTCACAAGACCACAAGCGTGCATTTGATGACGACAAAGGACCAAACACTGGCGGAATGGGTGCCTACGCTCCTGTCCCACAACTACGAGATGCAATGGTTCAAAAAGCCGTTGAAGAAATTGTAAAACCTACTGCATCTGGAATGGTGCAGGAAGGGCGATATTTCCGTGGGATACTCTATACTGGATTGATCGCGACTAAAGAAGGCGTAAAAGTGATTGAATTTAATGCAAGATTTGGAGATCCTGAAACACAAGTAGTGCTCCCTCGACTTGAAAGTGATTTCGCTCTACTCATCGATGCGATATTGGATGGGCGTGAACCCACTGTTCATTTTCGTGAAGGAGGAATTACCCTTGGGGTGGTTGTCGCAAGTGATGGCTATCCGGGAAGTGTCGAAAACGGCGTGAAACTTCCTGATTTCTCAACATTAGAATCCTCTCAGCCGATTTTTGCCGGCGTGAAAGAAGGAGTTGATGGTCTTGTTTCAAACGGCGGGCGCGTTTTCTTATTGGTTGCAGAAGGCAAGGATATGAAAGAAGCACAGAAAAAAATCTATACAGATCTAGCGAAATTAAACCTCTCTGGTTTCTATTATAGAAAAGATATTGGGAATAAGAGCTTGTTTTATTAGTAAAGGAGACATCATGAATATTGAAGCGATAGAAAAGGTGGATGCAGAAGTCTGGCGTGCCATAAAACGAGAAGAAAATCGTCAACAGCAAAATATTGAGCTGATTGCATCAGAAAACATTGTTTCAAAAGCGGTCTTAGAAGCGCAAGGGAGTGTTCTAACCAATAAATATGCGGAGGGTTATCCTGGGCACCGGTATTATGGCGGTTGTGAGTTTATCGATATCATTGAAAACCTTGCTATTCAGCGCGCTAAGGAAATTTTTGGGGCAGAATTCGTTAATGTGCAGCCACATTCTGGTTCACAGGCGAATACGGCAGCATACCTTGCTTTGATTGAGCCAGGAGATATAGTCCTCGGCATGGATTTGAGCGCAGGAGGGCATCTCACACACGGGTCCCCAGTGAATTTTTCAGGGAAAACGTATCATTTCATCCCTTATACCGTGGACCCCACAACAGAAACAGTAGATATGCAGGTCGTGCGTATCTTAGCGCGCAAACATAAACCAAAATTGATTGTGGCAGGAGCGAGTGCGTACAGTCGAAAACTTGATTTCAAAAAATTCCGAGAAATTGCAGATGAAGTTGGGGCAAAACTAATGGTCGATATGGCACATATTGCTGGGCTCGTCGCGACCGGTTTACATCAAAATCCCGTGCCCTTTGCTGATATCGTGACCACCACCACGCATAAGACTTTGCGTGGACCACGTGGAGGAATGATTTTGACCAATGACATCAACCTTTCTAGAAAAATCAATTCAGCAGTATTTCCTGGCATTCAGGGCGGACCTTTAGAACATGTGATTGCCGCAAAAGCAGTTGCCTTTAAAGAAGCGCTCGACCCTGCTTTTAAGACCTAACAAGAACAGGTGTTAAAGAATATGCAAGCATTTGTGGACGTCTTTAACCGTGAGACTGGAGTGCGCGTGGTGTCTGGTGGAACGGACAATCATTTGCTGCTCCTCGAAGTATCAGATCTTGGCATTAATGGGAAGGAAGCCGAAAAAGCGCTTGATAGCGTAAGCATCACCGTCAATAAAAACGCCATTCCTTTTGATCCTAGAAGTATTTTTGAAACATCAGGCATTCGCATTGGAACAGCCGCCATTACAAGCCGCGGCATGAAAGAAGGCGAAAGTGTGGAAATTGCTAAAAAAATCATCCGCACTCTTCGAAATATCGGAAATGAAGAGGAGCTAAAGAACATTCATGAGGAAATCTTAGCCTTAACCAAAAAATTTCCAATAGAGAGTATTTAAAAAAATAAACGGAACTAGAGCGCCACCATTCAGGGCTCAAGTTCCGCTTATTTTCGTTCATTTATATGCATCATGTTTGTCAGAGAGAAAGCCGTGAAAGCCGAAACTTATTGGGGATTCGCCCAAAGACGTTCAATCGCATCCGCGTAGATTTCCATACATTTTTTCATGCTATCAAGTGACCAAGACTCATTCGGTTGGTGCATCAAATCAGGTGTGTCGGGGAACATTGCTCCAAACGCCACACAGTTTTTCATTGTTCTGGCAAATGTTGCACCACCGCTAATCATAGGCTCGCTATGGTCTCCCGTATGGTCTCTATAAACAGCTAGAAGCGTTTGTACCAGTTCACTTTCAATCGGAACATAGAGGGAGTCGAGGAAGTCGTGCTCATGATAGCTCAAACCATAAGATTTTGCTTTCTCTTTCAATTTTTTCGCAATATCTGCTTTCTCAAACGTCACCGGCAAACGCATATCAACGCCGATTTTTGTTTCAACAGGCGTGATGGAAAGGCTCGCAAAGTTCATCGTTAACTCACCACTCGCTTCATCTATTGTCTTGCCTACAACATTTTCTCCCGTTGCGTTTTCTTGAACCAATTTTCCAAGGAAATCAAGTGAAGGATGGTTGAATACTTCACTAAGTGCCATGGCTAAACGTGTGATGGCATTCACCCCGTCTGGCGCATCTTTCGCGTGAATACTCTTTCCTAAAACGGTAATCCCCTGTTCACTTTCATTATAAGAGAATCCTTTGGCATCAAGTATTTCTTTCACTTCATTCAAACGGTCTCCGTCATAGCTTGCAAGGTCTGGAACAACATTTAATGCGCTCCCTGCATTTACAGAAAGTTCTTTTGAGCCAGCACCCGTCAAATAGACTTGAAGCAAACCTTTTTCCGCATAGGTTAGAGGGAAAGCAGCATCTGGTACAAATCCAAGCGTGATACTTTCCTCTTTTTCGTTGTATTTCTCCATACAACGCCACAAGTTTTCTTCATCCGTCCCGAAAATGAAGCGTAGACGCCCTTTAAATGTAATTCCGGCATCAATGAGCGCTTTTACAGCAAAGAGAGCGGCAATACTAGGGCCTTTATCATCTAGTGAACCACGGCCGATTAAGAGGTTGTCTTTTACAATGGGATCAAAAGGAGCACTATTCCATTTGGTTAAATCTCCGGCTGGCACGACATCCATATGGCAGAGGAGTCCAAATAACTCAACTCCTTCGCCAATTTCCGCATAGCCATAATAGCCTTCAGGATCTTTAAATGTACGGAAGCCGATATTTTCACAAATTTCTAAAGCTTTTTCGAGAGCCAAGACGACATTTTTTCCAAATGGATGCCCAACTCCGCTATCGGATTCGTCCAGTACTGAGGGAACTTTGATTAATTCTTGAAGGGCGAGAAGTGCTTCATTAAAAATGGAATCTGTAATTGTATTTTTCATAGTTTCTCCTTCTTATAAGACAGCAGCAATGGCTAAGATGACACAAGTGGCAACAAATAGAATGAGCAATAATTTCCAAATAAATTTAAACCATGTTCCAATATCCGTTCTGGCGATGGCG
>JAITHN010000094.1 GCA_031279745.1 Streptococcaceae bacterium | reverse complement strand
CCAAGTCCTTCATCGTACTTAAGACTTCCCCAACCATTTCGGGATCGAGCGCGCTTGTTGGTTCATCGAAAAGGAGTACATCGGGATTCATCGCAATCGCACGTGCAATTGCAACCCGTTGTTTTTGCCCACCAGAGAGTTGATTTGGTCTGGCATTTTGGAAGGTTTCCATGCCAACTTTTTGCAAATTAGCCAGCGCGATTTGTTCTGCTTGCTGTTTCAGGCTTTTTAAGACGGTCGTTTGGCCAATCATGACGTTTTGCAAGACATTCAAATTATTGAAAAGATGAAAGCCTTGGAAAACCATTCCCAGGTGTTGGCGGTATTTTGGGATATTGAATCCTTTTGTAAGAATGTTCTCACCTTTAAAAAGGATGTCTCCGCCACTTGGAGTTTCAAGAAGGTTAATTGTACGGAGTAGAGTGGATTTGCCGCTACCTGAGCTCCCGATGATGGAAATCACTTCTCCTTCATTGACGTCCAAATGAATATCTTTCAAAACTTCGTTTGAACCAAAAGATTTTTTGATATGATTTAATTCTAATATTTTCATCGATTACTGACCTCCGTTTTTGTGAATCGCTTCGACTTGCATCTGGTTTCCGATAGGAACATAGGCGTCTGGGCCGTCCATACGAATTTCAACAAGACGTAAAAGTCGAGTAATGGTAAAGGTTAACACAAAGTAAATAACACAGATGATGGCGAATGTTTGGAAATACATAAAGTTCTGTTGTGCAACCGTTGTTCCTTGGAAGAACAACTCGGTTACAGAGATAACAGAAAGAACTGAGGTATCTTTGATATTGATCACAAATTCGTTCCCAGTTGCAGGTAAAATATTTCTCAATACTTGAGGGAGGACGATTTTTCGCATCAGTTGGGCGTGCGTCATTCCAAGTGCTTGCGCCGCCTCAAACTGTCCGTCGTCAACAGAGAAGATTCCACCGCGGACAATTTCACTCATATAAGAACCTGTGTTTATAGAAACAATCAGAAGTGCAGCAAGCGTTCGGTCAATGCTCCATCCAAATGCAAGCGCTGTTCCGTAATACAAGACCATTGCTTGAACAATCATTGGCGTACCACGGAAAACTTCAATATAAACCGTAATCAGCCAGTTGATGATTCTATGAAAAATGCGGAATACTTTTCGATCGCTCACAGGACGTGTGCGGTAAACCCCAATAAGTAGTCCGATAATCGTTCCAACGACTGTCCCGATAAGTGAGATAAATAAGGTCATCCCAGTTCCGCGAAGGAACTGAGCACCATTATCATGAATGATGGATTTGATTTGATCGAACCATCCTTTTTCCTCGCCAACGCTAGGTTGCTTGTTAATCATTTCATCCATCAAGCTTTGTTGTTTTTTCAAAGTAAAGGATTGAAGGTATTCATTAATTTTTGGCAAATCAGGGTCGTCTTTACGAACTCCAACAGCGACTGTAGTATCTGAGGAGTCAGTTTTAAATCCTGTATCGTCTTTGAAGTCAATCATCTTAAATGAGCGATTTGCTGCTTCAGCGGTAATCCCCTCAGGTCGTTCAGCAACATAGGCGTCGATAGCGTTACTTTGCAAAGCTACTCGCATACTTGAAAAATCTTTCATGGCTGGCTGTTTCGCAACATCTGGAATTTGATCGATGACAGAGTAGTGGAATGTTCCCACTTGGGCGGTCACTTTAGCATTTGAGAAATCTTTTAAGGTTTTGGCATTTTTGAATTTACCATCACGGTTGACCATTAGGACCAGGTTGCTTTGATAATAAGGGATGGAGAAAGATATCTGTTGTTTTCTCTCTTCGGTTGGGCTCATACCCGCAACAATGGCATCAATTTTTCCGCTTGTTAGGGCAGGCAAAAGTCCATCCCAGCTAGATTTTACGATCACTAATTTCTTACCAAGTTTTTCAGCAATTGATTTTGAGACCTGAACATCATAACCGTTGGCAAATTGACCGCCGACTCCTTGGATGGGAACAGCCCCATTGCTATTGTCGTACTGTGTCCAGTTAAATGGCGCGTATGCGGCTTCCATTCCAACACGAAATTCTTTCTGTTCTGACGCGTGGACACTTAATGCACCAAGGAAGAAACACAGGATCATTGCGAACAGAGTTCTTCTTTTTTGATTTGTCATAGATTGACCTCCTAAGAATAAGAAGAGGCGGAACCATTGGTTTGGTCCCGCCGTTTCGTTATCGTCAATTTCATTATAAAATTAAACAAATAGCGCCTCGCGTTACCACGGAGTACAGCAGGTATTTCCTACTATCCCAACCAAAAGGAATGTCTTCCCATCGATTTCGGCATTCATTCCCCCACTCGCTTCAAAGGTACCCCTCCACTAGCTTCTTAATCAATGCGCCTCTATTTTTAAATGTATGCTAACTTTACACTAGGCGGTTTCTGCTTGTCAACGTTTTTTTAATTTTTTTGTAATGTTTTGATGGAAGTTCGTAAAATAAGTGGATACGCTTTTTAATCAAGTGAGGCTTTTCGGAATTCTCCATTGAGGAGTTCCGGCACCCTTCGGATGGTAATTTTTGCAGTCAAATTCAGCATCTGGTACAAACGCAGCGTCAGAACAAGTAGTCAACTGAATGGACCGTAAAAACAGAGTGGACGTGATTGACTGCTATTTTTGTAGACCACATGAAACCATTTTTGAAAATTCAAAAAAAAAAAAGGAAGCAAAATTTGTTAAGGTGTAAAATAAGAAAGAAAGATTGCGTAAATTATGGATAGGAGAAAAGATGAAAGCAGAAGTGATTGCAGTGGGGACCGAACTTTTAATGGGGCAGGTGGTGAATTCAAATGCAACGGAGATTAGTCGGGCTTTGAATGAAATTGGAGTGGATGTTTTCTATCATACAACGGTGGGAGATAATGCTGAACGGATGAAAGAAGCGATTGCATTAGCAGAGTCAAGAAGCGACTGCATTATCTTAACAGGAGGTCTTGGACCGACGGATGATGATATAACGAAACAAGTATTGGCTGAGCATCTAGGGGAGCGGCTAGTTCGTGATCCCAAAGGGTATGCGAGGTTATTGGATTATTTTGCCGTAACCAAGCGCGAACATACGCCGAACAATGACCTACAAGTGCTCACGCTTGAAAATGGGGAAGTTCTAGACAATGACAATGGAAATGCAGTGGGGACAGTGATTGAAAAAAATGGAAAAATCTTCGCCATTCTTCCTGGACCTCCACGTGAGATGAAGTTGATGCTAAGGCGTTATTTGCTTCCTATTTTGGAAGGGAGAAATGGAGAAAGTGGACGGCTGTACTCAAAAGTTTTACGCTTTTATGGCATTGGGGAGAGTCAGTTGACCACACAATTGAGTGAATGGATTGAAAATCAAACTGATCCAACCCTTGCCCCATATGCCAAGACTGCTGAAGTGACGCTTCGGTTATCCACTAAAACGAAAGATCCAGTAGAAGCAGAGCGGAAGCTTGAACAATTGGCAGACGAACTCCTTGCAACGGGGGATGTTGGAGCATACTTTTACGGAATTGGAGATGAGAATTCTCTTCCGAAAGTCGCGTTTGATGCACTTCTGGCAAATGGGTTGACGGTGACGGCGGCTGAAAGTTTGACAGGTGGGAAATTTCAATCAATGATTGCTGATTTTGAAGGGGCAAGTAAAGTATTCAAAGGAGGTTTTGTCACTTATTCATTAGAAGAAAAAGTGAAAATGCTCGGCTTGGATGCAGCAGAACTTGAAAAGAATGGGGTGGTCAGCGCATATTGTGCAAGAGAAATGGCGATTGCAGCAAGAAAAAAA
>JAITHN010000091.1 GCA_031279745.1 Streptococcaceae bacterium | reverse complement strand
GATTTCTTCACCACTCCCCATTTCTTTGACCACTCCGCCGTTATAAGTAATGACATAATCACCTTGATCCATCAAGTTTAATTCCTCTAGTAGAGCATACACCCCTTGAAGAGGACGTCCTGTCGTAATGACCACTTTGATTCCAGCAGCTTTCGCTTTCTGGATGGTCTGTTTTACAGCTGGCGTCACTTCATGCTTGTCGTTTAAAAGCGTACCGTCAATATCGATACAAATCATTTTTACTGTCATAGTTAACACATCTCCTCTATTTAAACTAATTCTCCATTATGAACATGCTTTTGAAATTTCAAAGTGACATCTTCCAAAAGGTCAAGCTGTCCATCTGTTTTTTGCAACATTTCTTTTGGGAAGAAGAAACGTCGATCCCCAACACTTTCGCCGGTTATCGCCCGAACAAGTGGGCTAAGTGTGGACAGTTCTACAAGTGTACCGTCTTTCCTCATAATTTCAATCTGGGTTAAAGAGTGGGTATCATTAGGACGATAAAAATCATAAGGAAGGTTCATGCTAGAACTCGTGATCGTGTAATAATCCGCATTGTATCCGAATTCTTCCACGAAACGGCGCATAGTTGGAAGGAGATGCTCCTTTTCATCTTTAACGATAATAGAGGAAAGTGGTTTGCGGTTGCGATACCTCTTCGCCAAATCGCTCAAGATTTCATCTACATCTTCCGACCATTCGCTGAAATAAGTGTTCAAGACACCATCATCTAATTTCAAATAATCATAAAGATTATAATCCCCTTTTAAAAATGGGATGAGTCTTGGAGAAGTGGCAAGGAATAAATCAGCTCTCCCCCCCGCATTGTATAAAAATTTCGCGCGTTTAAGTAAATGAACAAGAAGAACGTCCATCGCCCGACTTGTAGGATGGAAATAGATTTGCATATACATTTGATAGCGAGAAACAATGTAATCT
The DNA here is from genome assembly GCA_031279745.1 of Streptococcaceae bacterium. GTDB lineage: Bacteria > Bacillota > Bacilli > Lactobacillales > Streptococcaceae > Pilibacter. Next base: position 2,491 of record JAITHN010000091.1, on the reverse strand, counting down.
TCCACCGCATGCATGCCTTGAGAGAGAAAGGCAATCCCATCTTTATAAGGGCGAATGACTCTTGTAATTCTCGTAAGGTCAAAAAATCCATATTGTGTGCCTGTAAAATAGGCATCCCTCAACAAATAATCCATTCTATCTGCATCGATTTGAGAAGAAATCATCTGAACCACTTGGGGATTGGGATATGTTTTTTGAATGACGCTGGCGACTTTCTGAGGAAAGTCAATGCCCATTTTTTGAAGAACAGCGTTTATTTCTGTTTTTTCACTCAAGATGATTTCAGCAGTAAATTCTTCATGGTTCGTATGAAAAATTTGCTCAAATGTATGTGAATAGGCTCCATGCCCAATGTCGTGCAAGAGAGCTGCTGCAAGTGTGACCAAACGTTCACTGTCATCCCAACCGTTTTCTCCCTCTTTTTCAATGGGGTATTTACGAGAGAAAATATCACAGATATGTCTGGCATTTTCATAGACACCAAGGCTATGAGAAAAACGAGTATGTTCTCCTCCGTGAAAAGTATAACTCGAACCGCCTAGTTGTTTGATGCGGCGAAGGCGTTGAAATTCTTTAGTGTCAATCAAATCAAGGATGAGTTGATGGGTAATCTGAATATAATTATGAACAGGATCACGAAATACTTTTTCGTTCGCCAACCATTTGTCTTTGTACATGAGCAAACCTCCTTCGCTTAGTTTATCATAATTTGAGATTTGAAAAAAATTAAGGGTTTCACAAAATCACTGAATTTTCTTGAAGATTGGTTAGGAAAACTATAAACTAGAATCAACGAGTGTCGCAAAAGCGGCCGTTCTAATATTGCCAAAAGGCATGCAAAGGAAATGAAGATGAAGCAAAAACAAAAAAAAGCATTGCTTACTCACAGAATGATGGAGGAAGCCTATTTTAAAATGTGGCAAATTCGATCATTTGAGGAAGCATTGATTGATCTTTCCGAAAAAGGGGAGTTGTATGGAACCTTTCACCTTAGCATCGGACAAGAAGCAACAGCAGTCGGGGTTTGCAGTCAACTAAAAGAGACTGACCTCATCACCTCAACACATCGCAATCACGGGCACTCTCTTGCAAAAGGGACGAGCCCCTATAAAATGTTTGCGGAAATTCTCTCGCGTCAAACAGGGACGAGCAAGGGAAAAGGCGGAAGCATGCACATTAGTGATCAAACTGTTGGAAACCTTGGGAGTAATGGAATTGTGGCTGGAGGACTCCCCATTGGCGCGGGAGCCGCGCTTTCAGCAAAAATGAGAAACAGTGGCCAAGTGGTTGTTTCTTTTCTTGGAGATGGCGCAGTCAATGAAGGTGCTTTTCATGAAACAATGAATTTAGCTGCGATTTGGAATCTACCCATCATCTTCTTCATCGAAAACAATCAATATGCCATGAGTTCAAGTGTAGAAGAAATGAATCAAAACATTCGTTTACATGAACGAGCAAACGGCTATGGAATTCGTGGGATTCAAGTTGATGGAAATGATTTAGAAGAAGTGATGCAAGTCGTTCAGGAAAGTGTAGCCTCTGTTCGTAAATTCGAGGGCCCACTTTTGATTGAAGCGATTACTTACCGGCATCATGGGCATTCGAAGAGTGACAGTATTGAGTATCGTACGGAAGAGGAAGAAGCAGCGTGGATTACTGAAAATGATCCAATTTCAAGATTTGTTGAGGTGATGAAGCAAGCAGGGATTTCTGCTGCTCGCATTCAAGAACTTCAAAATCAAGCAAGACAATCTATTCAAACAGATAAAGAAAGAGCCCTCCTAGATCCCTTTAGCGAACTTTCAGAAAGTTGGAAGGATGTTTATGCAGGAGAAATCGCAGAAAAATTTAAGGAGGCGTATTTCCATGCGTAAGCTGAGTTATTTAAGTGCCGTCAATGAGGCGCTCGATCAATCTTTAGCTCAGGACGAACGAGTATTTCTTATAGGTGAAGACATTGGCGTTTATGGCGGTGGATTTGGTGCGACAAAAGGATTGATTGAAAAATACGGAAGCGACCGAGTAAGAGAAACTCCCATAAGCGAGGCAGCCATTGCAGGTTTTTCTGTTGGGGCAGCCATGACAGGTTTAATCCCGATTATGGAGCTTCAATTTTCAGATTTTATCACGATTGCAGTCGATCAATTGGTGAATCAAGCGGCGAAAATCCATTATATGAGTGGTGGACAGTACAATGTGCCAATGGTTCTTCGGACGGCAGGAGGGAGCGGAACGGGAGCCGCTGCCCAACATTCTCAATCACTTGAAAATTGGATGGCGCATGTGCCTGGGCTTATTGTGGTTATGCCTTCAAACGCCTATGATGCAAAAGGACTCTTGATGGCTGCTGTTCAGGATGCGAACCCTGTTCTTGTCTATGAACATAAAGCGATGTATAAGGATGAAATGAATGTTCCGGAACAACCTTATACCCTTCCACTTGGGAAAGCAGAAGTAAAGCGAGTTGGTAGAGATGTCACGAGTATTGCAA
>JAITHN010000079.1 GCA_031279745.1 Streptococcaceae bacterium | reverse complement strand
GACCGCTGCAGCAACTTTTGGAGGGGTTCCCGTATTATCTGTAAATGATAATAAAAATACACATGTCATTGCCCATAATCCAGGTGCGTTTGCGGTCGTAAAGGATTTGAAAAAAGGCGATAAAATCATGGTCGTAGACAAAAATAAGAAGAGAAAGACATATACTGTACAACTTTCCTTAACGATTGATGATGATGGATATGAAGTAGGGACGAAAAAAGATTATTGGTATCAAATTATCGGAGTAGGGAAAACAGAAAGACTAACCCTTCAAACTTGTTTGTCCCAGACGACCAACCGAGTAGTCTTCGCTTATTAGTTAGATCACTACAATGCTTCTCCCCTATTGGAGCGGTAGAACTGAAAACATTTCTGCCGCTTTTTTAATGTCCTTGGAGTCCAATCGATCATTGCATTCCAGACAAGGATGGGTTTTTCGTCTTGGGGTCGGTTTTCGTGATTTTTGAGCTTTTGCATTCCAGACAAGCACGGGGGTTTCGCTACTTGTACTTGCTTAAAGAGTCTCTAGATGACTTCGAGCCTAGTGTTTCGAAGTCATTTGCAGTCGAGCCTTTACAAGTTCATAAAAAAAAATCTCTCCCTTAAAAGCCAATACTTTCTAGGGAGAGATACGTGAGGATTAAAAACCATTCCGAGTTGACAGGCGCCAGTCAAGTTTCTCACTCAAGCCTTACAATTCGTGGATAAATTTGAAGTGCCTGCGCTTGCCCATTCCTTGCCGCTATCCGTCTAATTCCTCAGTCCTTGCTTTTTCACGGTCGGTCACTCTAAAAGGATAATATTCATCGAGGAGTTTGCTGATATTTTCAGGGGTCCATGCTTCTTTGGTTACGATATACTCGCCGTTTTCGTCTTTTCCAGAGATGATAATATTGTCTGCCAATTGCAAAACTCCTTTATTGTTTTCCATCACTTTCTTGATATAATAAACTGAAGAAAGATGAGGTAGTAATGAAATTCTACTATTATTTAATCATAAATACAAACGCAGGAAGTGGAAACGGAGAACGGATTGGGAAAGATATTGTCTGTCATTTTGAAGAAACTTCCACTGAATTTGAGGTTTTCCACACCCATCATGCTGGGGAAGAAGTGGAAATTGCGAATATTCTGGCAAGGGATAAACAAATTATCGAATGGAATCCAGAAAAAAAGGTTGAGAAGTATCCGCTTTTAATCGTTTTAGGAGGGGATGGTACGCTTCACAATGTACTCAACGCTCTGGATGATTATTCACCTAATATTCCAGTAGCTTATATTCCTGCAGGAAGTGGAAATGACTTCTCAAGAGGTGTGGGGATTGACCGCGAAGATGCCTTGAATGCCTTTCGGCAAATCCAAAGGGCAAAAGAACCACAAGCGATTCACGTCCTCAACTACAAAGAAAAAAATACAGGGGTCACGGGTATTGCAGTAAATAATTACGGGATTGGAATTGATGCTGCAGTGGTTCATGCCACGAATGACTCTGAAACGAAGCATTTTCTAAACAAATACAAAATGGGGTCGCTCGCTTACGTCTTTAGTATCTTAAAGGTCTTGTTTACCCAGAAATCGTTCCGAGTAGAACTCACCTTGAAAGATGGAGTGCAGCATGAGTTTTCAAAAGGATTCTTAGCTACTACAACTAACCACCCTTATTTTGGAGGTGGAGTAAGGATTGCTCCAACTGCAGATGCAAGGGGTCCCGTATTAGACCTTATTCTGGTTGAAAAACACAATTGGTTCATTCTTTTTCGAATCATTTTTCTCTTATTTCACGGAAAACATCTCTCAAACAAGCACGTCCATCATTTTCAAACGGATCAGTTGCAGTTAAAAACGCAAAATTTGCAGTTTGCTCAAATTGACGGGGAGAGCGTGGATGCTCAAGAGTTTGATTTAGATTTTTCAGTAAGAGAGAGATTGTTTTGGTTTGAATAATGAATTTCATAAGAGATTTTGGTAAACTATTCGCATATGGAGGGAATTCGAATGCATAAATGGAATGATGATGAAGCAAGATTGTTTAGTTTATCTGCAAGCAATGAGTTAGCAGAAAAAATCGCGAAACACATGGGTGTGAAGCTTGGAAAGCTTTCAAGTCAAAAGTTCAATGATGGTGAAATACAAATCAACATTGAGGAAACAGTTCGTGGTCGAGATGTTTATCTGATTCAAGCCACCAATTACCCGGTAAATGACCATTTATGGGAGTTACTCATCATGATTGATGCATTGAAACGGGCAAGCGCCAAAACAGTGAACCTCATCATGCCTTATTTTGGATATGCAAGGCAAGATAGGACGGCCGCGCCAAGAGAGCCTATCACGGCAAAACTTGTTGCCAATATGATTACAAAAGCCGGTGCGACAAGGGTTCTCACGCTTGATTTACATACGGTTCAGGTTCAAGGATTCTTCGACATTCCAGTAGACAATCTCTTCTGTATTCCGCTCTTTGCAAAATATTACGGTGAAAAAGGAATTAAGGGAGATGATGTTGTCGTTGTTTCACCAAAAAATTCAGGGATTAAACGTGCGAGAAGCTTAGCCGAATACTTGGAGAGTCCGCTTGCGATTATCGACTATGAAGAAGATGATAAAAAACGAGAACATGGCTACATCATTGGAGAAGTCAAAGGGAAAAAAGCAATTCTTGTAGATGATATTTTAAATACTGGAACGACCTTCTATGCTGCGGCTGAAGTATTGAAAAATGAAGGTGTAGATGAAATTTATGCTTGCTCTTCTCATGGGGTATTAAGTAATAATGCCAAAGAGTTGATGGATTTGTCTCCAATTAAGGAAATCACCATTACCGATTCTGTTGAAATTCCGGAAGATCATATTCCAAGACAGTTGAAAGTGATTACGGCAAGTCATTTAATGGCAGACGCCATTACGCGCATTCATGAAAATGAACCCATGAGCCCGCTGTTCACTTATGGTAAAAATAGATAAGAAAAAGTCGAATGCGCTTTCTTGAAAAGGAGTGAATGGATTGTATTTTGACAATGCAGCAACAACGCCACTTAATAAGGGAGCTATGGAGGCAATTCAAGCGTCATTTGAGTTGTTTGGCAACCCTTCAAGCGTCCATGGCGAAGGACGGAAGGCGCAAAAAATCCTAAGAGATGCAAGAACTGCGGTTGCAAAGGTACTGGGGGCAAAACCGCATGAAATCCTCTTTACGTCTGGAGGAAGCGAGAGCAACAACATGGCTATTCGCCAAGGGGTAAAGCGAAACTCGCATTTAGGGCGTCATATGATTACGAGCCAAATTGAACATCCATCTGTTCTAAATGTAATGAAACATCTTGAGAAGAAAGGTTTTGAAATCACATATCTTCCTGTAGATGAATTAGGGAATATTTCCGTGGAAGATTTTGAAAATGCATATAGAGAAGACACCATACTCGTGTCACTCATGTATGTGAACAATGAAATCGGCGCCATCCTTCCCATTCAAGAGATTGGGGAGAGGTTGAGAAATACTCAGACACTTTTTCATGTAGATGCAGTTCAAGCATTTTTACACGAAAAGGTGGTTCCGCATGAACTGGGGATTGATTATCTAAGTATTTCTGGGCATAAAGTCAATGGACCAAAAGGAGTGGGCGTACTCTTTGTAAACGACGAAACGCCACTTGAACCCCTCATCCTTGGGGGAGAGCAGGAAGAAAAACGCCGTGCGGGGACGGAAAATATCCTAGGGATTGCCGGACTGAAAGGTGCCATAGAAAATCATGACTTGGAGCGAGAAGTTCGGCACATCAAGCGTTTAGAACGTGGCGTTCTTGACGCATTGACTCAATCAACGATTCGATTTTCAATGAACGGGGATCCTGAAAAGAAATCGCCGCATGTATTAAATCTTCATTTTCCAAAAGTAAACAATAATCTACTGCTCATGCGCTTAGATTTGAAACAAGTCATGATTTCAACAGGGAGTGCATGTACAGCTGGAAACATAGAACCAAGCCACGTATTAGAAGCGATGTTTGGAAAAGGAGAGGAACGCATAAAGGAGTCCGTGCGCATTAGTTTTGGCATTCAAAATACGATGGATGAGGTAGAAGCATTAATGTCTATCCTTATTCCAATTGTTCAAGAAATACAAAATAAACATGAGGGAGAGAAACATGGCATTTGAAAAAGAAGCAACATTGAAAGGGAGCAAGTACATCTATTCTTTGAATCCATTAGTGAAAAAGTTTACCCTTCGCGACAATGGGTTTGTTCAAACGATGAATGGAAATCATCAATTTGTTCGTACACTTGAAGCTACCCCACAATCAAAAGAAGGTTTTCGTTTAAAAATTACCGTCAATAAAGATCTTCAAACGTTCAAGATGGGGGTGACGACGAAAGACGGTCTTCGAACAGTAGATTTATTCAAGAAAGAAGAGTTTCGCATGATGCAAGAAAAATTCTATTTCTTGATGGAAGGCATGATTGACCGCGGAGTCTTTGAAAAAAAATAAAGATTAGGCAGAACGAAAAGTTCGCTGAAGCATTCTTAAGCGTAAAACGACCCCAACATTCAAGCTGGGGTCGTTTTTTTGTGTGTATCTTCGTTTTAATCGCAAATATTCCTAGGATTCAACGTATATTTGGGGTCAGCTTACGTTTTTTGTCTTGGCAAAACGGGCGAGACATGCGCCGTTGGGCTTCCAAGGCTTGTGACAACGACTTAGGATGTCTTGGGTAAGCGGACGGTAAAGCGTGTACCGACGCCTAGCTGGCTTGTGACAACGATGGAGCCATGAAGTAGGTCGACATTGTTTTTTACAATGGAAAGTCCGAGACCGGTTCCGCCAGTGTTTCGATTTCTTGTTTTATCCGCGCGGTAGAAGCGTTCAAAGATGCGCTCCCGGTCAGTAACAGACAAACCAATTCCATTGTCTTCAATATAGAAGATGAAGGACTCCACATCCTCTTCCAAATAAATCGTGATTTTCCCGTTTTCTTTCGAATAATGCACAGCATTTTCAAATAGATTTTTCAAAATAGAAAAGAAAATATTTTGGTTGGCAATATAGTGAATCTCAGGTGTTCCAAGGATTTGAACCTCTAAATTCTTTTGAGAAATAAGTTTGTGATAGGTGTTTTTGAGCTCAACGAACGCCTTTAAAACTTCTATCTGAGAGAGTTCTAGAGCGGAGTTCGTATGATCTCTTGAGAGCTCCAGAATTTCCGATATGAGATGTTCCAATCTCAACGCATCTTTTTGCATGATTTCTAAAAATTGTTTTAAGATTTCCTTGTCTTCCATCGCTCCGTCTAGCAGGGTTTCAGTAAATCCAATCAGAGAAGTGACAGGTGTTTTCAACTCATGCGAGACATTCCCTACAAAGTCACGTTGTTGTTTTTCAAGGCGACGAAATTCGGTTAGGTCAAAGATTGAAAAGATGAATTGCACATTGGTTTCAGACACTTCGAGGAAGTGAATGTTGACATCCACTTGCTTTTGGCTGGTTGAAAGTAGGACTTCCTTATGTATGGAACGTCGACTTGATTTGGCTTGCTGCATCAAATGAATCAGCTCAAATTCCAAAAAGAATTTTGAAAAGAGGGTTTCCTCTTTATTGATTCGAATAAGGGATTCAAATGCAGGATTGAAAAGTGAAATCTGGTCGTCATAATCGACAAAACAAATCCCCATGGGCAAATCCTTGAAGAACATCTTTAATTGCTCATCTGTTGTTTCCAATAACCTCGTCTTTTTATTATAGCGGCGATTGATGATATTCACGGCATCAATCAATTCCTGATAAGGTTTTGAAGGAGAATCTAAAAAATGAACATGGCCGTCTTTTTGAATCGCAGTTTTCATCAAAGGAAGAACGACTTCTAAAGGGTCGTTCTTTTGTTTGATTAAACGCAAAATGAAAAACGTCATGAGTGAAAACAAAACCGTTAACAAGAGAGTCAGAGCATTAAAAAACGGAGTGAAACTGTTCTCAAAGGAAGACGTAGGTTCTGCAATACGCACAATTCCAATGGGATTTCCGGCGTTATAGAGAACTTTGGCAAAATAGATGAGGCTTTGCCCCATCTGCTCGCTTTGTCTGATGGAAACGCCAAGAGAACTCCCACGCAAAATGGATTGAATTTCCTCTTTATTTTCGCGGGTGCTTCCTCGTTTCTCTCCAGCGCTATCGTAGATGACTTTTCCTGACATGTCCAAAAAGGAAAAGCGCTCATTGGTAAAATCAAACGTATTTGAGAGAAGTACTTTTTGATTTTGTGTAATTGTCTTTTCTTTTAATACATACTCAGCCGGAAAACCGTGAAGAAAAAGATTCATTTTGTCTTCCAAGAAACTCGTCTCCATCGTTACGGCTTGCTCTTTTAAAAAAAATCGCCCAAATTGTACGCTCGTTAGAAAAAGAGTGAAAAGGACGAGGATAGCGATAAGGGACTCTTTCTTCGTCTTACTCATTTTTTTCATGTTCTTCCTCAATCGGATTCATTCGATAACCAAAACCGCGAACGGTTTGAAGGTATTTCGGCTCTTTTGGATTCACCTCGATTTTTTCACGCAAATGACTAATATGCACATCTACGATTCGAGTCGTTCCATCAAAGTCAAAGTCCCACATTCTTTCTAAAAGAATTTCTCTAGGGATGGTTCGCCCTACCCGGCGCATGAAATAACGAAGAATTTCGTACTCCTTAGGGGTAACCTCCACTTCCTTTCCATGAATGTGGACAGTAAACAGATTTGGATCGAGCGTGATGGCTCCGACTTTTAATATCGATTCTTTTTCCTTGCCAAAGTCCTCTTCAAGTTGAGTTTCGCTTGTATGGGACATCTCCATACGCCTGAAAATAGCTTTCATTCTAGCAATAACCTCTCTTGGAGAAAAAGGCTTTGTCAAATAATCGTCTGCTCCAATTTCAAGCCCGATAATTTTCTCGATTTGATCGTCCTTCGCCGTCAAAATTAGGATGGGCGTATTGATTTTATCCTGCCGGAGGCGTCGGGTCAGATCCATTCCATCGATTCCAGGCATCATAATATCAAAAAGAAAGAAGTCGTAGCTCATGTTCTTCGCCATTTCAAATGCTGTCTGCCCGTCATTTGCGGTATCCACAGCATAGCCTTCTTTTTCAAGGTTGTATTTAAGTAAGGTTACGATTGATTCTTCATCATCCACCACAAGAATTTTCTTCATGATTCTCCTCCACATCTCAACAGTATACTATAATCTTGAAAATATTCATGTTTTTTTGATATGATAGGGACTGATTGTGAGGAAGAAATG
>JAITHN010000072.1 GCA_031279745.1 Streptococcaceae bacterium | reverse complement strand
TGCGCTTTCCAGCGAGCTAATTTTCTAGTTTGTGCTTTATTACTTGTTCAGCAATCCTGCAAACAACGAAATCATCTTGGGAAGAAATAGGATGATTCCACTTATTCCTGCAAAAATGCTTGTCATTAATACTGCGCCTGCAGCCATATCCTTTGCGATCTTTGCCAATGGATGAAAATGATAATCCACAGCCAAATCAACGATGTTTTCTGCAACGGTATTCCACGTCTCCATAATTAGTATCAATGCAATAATGAGCAGCAACCAGAGCCACTCATAACGATTTAACTTAAAAACGAATCCCGCCACAAGAGCAGCACTTCCGCTCATCGCATGCTTTCGCATATTTCTTTCTTCTTTAAAAACCGTTTTGATGCCCGTCAGAGCAAATTCGAAAGAAGAAATAAAATCTCTATTTTTAAACTTTCTCTTATTCTCGTCTAAGCCCATAGCTGTCCAAGATTTCCTTCTGCAATCCAAACATTTCTGCTTCGTCCTCCGGTGTCATATGGTCATAACCGTTGATATGGAGGAAACCATGAAGTGCAAGGAAACCTAACTCCCTTTCGTAAGAATGTCCGAAATCTTCCGCCTGCTCTCTTGCTCGTTCAATAGAAATCATAATATCTCCCAAATCACGAACCTCTTCCAACTGCTCTATGTCATCATCAAAGAAGAATTCTTCCTCATCCCCTTCTTCAATCGCAAAACTAATCACATCCGTTGGCATATCTTTTCCACGATAGTCTCGGTTGATTTCTTGTATGGCTTGGTTATCCATAAATGTCACACTCATCATCGTGTCATCAGCCAAATCAAGCCTTTTCCCAGCAAAACTCAACAAATCTTCTACAAGTTTAAGTTCCTCACTCGTTACTTTTTTCGTTTGATCTATAAAGGTAATATCCATTTCAACCTCACTTACTCTGTTTTCCTCTTTGTTCAGACTCATAGGCTCTTAAAATGTCCGCCACTACAGGATGTCGTACAACGTCCGTTGCATCAAAACTAACAAATGAAATCTTCTTCACATTTCTGAGCGTATATTTTGCATCAATAAGCCCACTCATCACGCCTTTTGGCAAGTCAATCTGAGTTTCATCGCCATTGATGACCATCTTCGACTGATAACCCAGACGTGTAAGAAACATCTTCATCTGCATGACGGTTGTATTCTGCGCCTCATCAAGGATGACGAACGCATCATCTAACGTCCGCCCACGCATATACGCAAGAGGAGCAATCTCTATCACGCCTCTTTCAATCAATCGGTTGGTTTGTTCCTGCCCGTAAATCTGATACAGCGCATCATAAATCGGTCGCAAATAAGGATCTACTTTTTCTTTTAAATCTCCTGGAAGAAATCCAAGACTCTCTCCCGCTTCAACAGCGGGTCTAGTGATGACGATTCTTTTCACTTCACCTGTTTTTAACGCCATGGACGCAAGAACAACGGCTAAAAATGTTTTCCCCGTTCCGGCAGGACCAATTCCAAAGACAACATCTTGCTTTTTGATTTCCTCTGTATAATTTCTCTGCCCTAGTGTCTTCACGCGGATGGGCTTCCCGAAGCGATCTTTCATAATCTCTTCTTCATACATGGATAAAAACTTTTCCATCGTTCCGTTTCTTGCCATTTTCAATGCGGAAACCAAATCACTCACTCCAGGATGGATCCCTCGCTTGATGAGCTGAAGTAACGCTTGAAGAGTGAGTCTTGCATAATCAATATTTTCCTCATCCCCAATGAGCTGGATCGTTTCCCCTCGTGCGTTGATCTGAATATCGAGTTGGTCTTCAAGAAACTTTAGATGTTTAGACCCACTTCCAAAAAGTTGGCTATTATCTTCTTCGCTTTCAAGTTGAATTAATACACTCTGTTCATCTGTCAAACAGACACCTCCACTTCTCCATGTGACGAACACTTACAAAAAACATTGATTCTCCGGCATTCTTATTCAAATTATAGCATAGTTCCAACCATTCCGTGCCAAAGTGCTTATTTCTGGCTTCCATTAAAAAAAACGAGTGTCAAAGAAATCCTTCAACACTCGCTCGCAATTATTTAGTTGATCCGCGTTTTTCAATTCTATATGGAAGTTTGATGCTCTTTTCTTCCACTTCTTCTCCTGCCATTTTCTTCGTCAAGAGACGCATGGACACAGCACCTAAATCGTACAAAGGTTGCGAAATAGAAGAAAGTCGTGGGCGCAACATTTTCGTAATTGGTGAATTATTGCTGGCAATAATTTCAAACTCCTCAGGAATTTTTACCCCTAATTCAAGCAATCCATCAAGGAGTCCCGCTGCTAAGTCATCATCCGTCACAACGGCAGCAGTTGCACCACTTCCGTGAACCCGTTCAGCTACTTTTTGCCCATCCTCGAAACTATAATTTGCTTCAAAAACAAATCCTTCGTTAAATTCAAGCTCTTCCTCTTTCAACGCTTGCTTATATCCAGAAAGTCTTTCTTTCCCGTTGATTGGGTAGATGAGTGGTCCAGTCACAAAGGCAACCTTTTCATTTCCATTTTCGACTAATTTCTTGGTGGAATCTTTTGTCGCAGCCGTATAGTCTATGTTTACACTTGCCACTTGTGCATCTGGATCAATCGTTCCAGCCATTACAATTGGAGTCCGTGTTCTTGAAAATTCCGCACGAATATTGTCGTTCAAATTATGGCCCATAAAAATGATTCCGTCCACTTGTTTCCCTAAAAGGGTATTGAGAACATTGACTTCTTTTTCTTCAATTCCATCCGAGTTTGCAATGATGAGATTGTATTTATACATGGTTGCCACATCATCTATTCCAAGTGCAAGACTTGAAAAGAAGACATTCGCAATATCAGGGATAACTACCCCAATCGTCGTTGTTTTTTTCGACGCCAAGCCTCTTGCAATCGCGTTCGGTCGGTAATTTAGTTTTTCTATGACTTCTACTACTTTTTTACGTGTAGCAGGTTTTACATTTTGATTCCCATTTACAACACGGGAAACCGTCGCAAGTGAATACCCTGATTCTTTTGCCACATGTTTAATTGTTACTGATTTATCCATAACTCCTCCACTCCTAAACAAAAAACGTTTTCATTTTTATTTTAACACGTTTTCAATAATTTTCAAGAAAATATTTTCATTTTTTCTGAAAACATTGCGTTCGCTTACATTTATAAAGATAATTTTAGAAATTCTAAACTTTTTTTGCTATATTATAGAAAATGAAAGGAGATTTCATGAACAATAAAAAAATCAAAGAACTAAGAGATTGGATGAATCGAAATGAAGTGGATTGCGTCTATCTTTCAGACCCAACGCATATTTCCTATTTCTCAGGGTTTTCAAGCGCCCCTCACGAACGAGTCCTGGCGCTATTTCTTACCTTAGAAGCTGGATTCCTTTTTACTCCTGCACTTGAAGTCGAAGAAGCCGAGCGTTCAACATGGAGTGGTCCTGTTTATGGCTACTTAGACAGCGAAAACCCTTGGCAATCGATTGCGAACTCCTTGGCTAAACTTGGGCTTGAAAAAGGGAGATTTGCCATTGAAAAAAGTTCTCTCTCCGTTGACCGTTTTGAGCAGATGGCT
>JAITHN010000056.1 GCA_031279745.1 Streptococcaceae bacterium | reverse complement strand
AGCTTCAATCTTTTCAAGCAAGAGTTTGATGATTTTTTCGTTTGCTTCACTTCCTGTAAGGACGGTCACAATCTCCGTATCTTCGGTCACCATTTTGTGCAATGTTTCTAAACTTGATTCAAGAATATCCGGTTTGGAAACGACGATTTTTCCATCTACCATGCCGATGAAATCATTCTCTTTCACCTCAACGCCTGATATAACTGTGTCCCGAACCGCCGTCGTAATCTGACCGCTGACAACATCATCCAATGCTGCCGTCATATTCTTTCTATTTTCATCTAGGGTGTGTTCTCCATTAAACGCAAGCAAACTTGTCATCCCTTGAGAAACCGTCTTCGAAGGGATCACAGCAACAGGAATTTCAGCAACACTTGCGGCAGCTTCAGCAGCCATAAAGATATTCTTATTATTCGGTAAAAGAATCACTCGTTTTGCCTGAACGCCATCAATCGCTTTGACAATGTCTTCCGTTGAAGGATTCATCGTTTGTCCGCCACTCACCACTTGGTGCACACCCATGGATTTGAACAATTCAGAAATCCCTTCGCCAGCCGAAATGGAGATAATCGCGTAATCCAAATCTTCTTTTTGAGGCGCTGCGCTTGCCTGTTTCTGAACTTCCTGATCATGCTGTTCTCTCATATTGTCCACTTTAATTTTGATTAGGGACCCGAACAATTGCCCATACTGCATAATCGAACCTGGATCTTCAGTATGCACGTGTACTTTGATGATTTCATCATCGTTTACAACAAGTAGAGAATCTCCTTTTTCACTCAAATGATTGCGGAAAGTCTCATAGTCAAATTTCTCCCGTGCAGTAGGCCCTTTTCCGATCGCAACCATAATTTCAGTACAATATCCGAATTTGATGTCTTCTGTGGCGATATGACCCGCAACAGATTTCTGATGTTCAACATTCACCATTTCATCCATTACTCCAGGATTGGGTACAAATTCTTCTAGTTCAAGGAATTCTCCTTTCATCGCTGCAAGGAATCCCTCATAAACGTAAAGCAATCCTTGACCACCACTGTCAACCACTCCTACTTCTTTCAAAACAGGAAGCATTTCTGGCGTTTTATCTAAAGCTTTTCTCGCCCCTTTTACAACAGCTTCCATGATTTCAATCACATCATCCGTCTTTTCAAGTGTTCGCTCCGCGTAGATGGCGGCACCTTTTGATACAGTTAAAATCGTCCCTTCTACAGGTTTCATTACAGCTTTATACGCTGTATCAACCCCGTTTGAAAAGGCTGCAACAAAAGTTTCTGCAACTAAAACTTCTTCTTCTTCAATAGCTTTTGAAAATCCACGGAAAATCTGAGATAAAATCACGCCGCTATTTCCGCGAGCACCCATCAACAATCCTTTACTTAGGACTTGCGAAAGTTCACCAACACGGACAAGGCTTGAATCCGCAACTGCCTTAGCACCAGACGTCATCGTCATATTCATATTGGTTCCAGTATCTCCATCTGGAACAGGGAATACATTCAAACTATTTACATATTCAGCATTTTTATCGAGGACCTGAGCCCCTGCTTGAATCATTTCACTAAATAGCCCTGCATTGATTTCCTTTAAACTCACTTGTTCTTCCTCCAATAATTACGAAACGACTTTTACTCCTTGAACGAACACGTTCACACTGATTGCCGAAACGCCTAGCATACTTTCTAAATTGTACTTCACTTTTTCTTGAACGTTTTTTGAGACTTCAGAAATTTTTGTCCCATAGGCGATGACCGTATAAACATCCACAGCAATCCCATTCTCAACTTGACGAATGACTACACCTTTTGAATAGTCTTCTTTTCGAAGTAAAACGTTCAAAGCATCTTTTGCTTGCGCTTGACTCGCCATTCCAGCAACACCATAAATGTCAGTGGCAGCACCACCAACAACTGTGGCAATGACTTCATTTGATACTTCAATGTTTCCTGAAGGGTTTTTAATCGTTACACTCATTCGGATTTCTCCTCCAATCTTTTTATCATGACTATTCTAACATAATAAAGGAGATTTCGTGATTTCCTAGGTTTAGTTTGTAAAAAGCTAAAAAGTTTAAGTTTTGTTAAGATGTTTTTTAATCTGTTCATCCAGTTCATTTTTTTCGTTTCGTCCACTTGCACAACTCTTAACACTATGGTAAAGTATTACGGTATGAGCGAAAGCTTAATCCAAAGCAAAAAGGAGTGAATAAAATGGCTAAAGTATGTTACTTCACAGGACGTAAAACATCTAGCGGAAACAACCGTTCTCACGCTATGAACCAAACAAAACGTACCGTTAAACCTAACCTTCAGAAAGTTCGTGTATTAATCGATGGAACACCTAAAAAAGTTTGGGTTTCAGCACGTGCATTGAAATCAGGTAAAGTTGAACGCGTATAATCTATAAAAAACGGGAAATTCCCGTTTTTTTTATTTGGAAAAGTTGTTTTTTTGAATTATACTAATCAAGTATGATTGTTGGTTAAGAATCGGAGGACATTATGAGCTCAGTTGTAGTTGTTGGAACCCAATGGGGTGATGAAGGAAAAGGGAAAATCACAGATTTTCTTAGTGAAAACGCTGAAGTCATTGCACGTTATCAAGGTGGAGATAATGCAGGACATACCGTCATTATCGAAAATAAAAAGTATAAATTGCACTTGATTCCATCCGGAATTTTTTATCCTGAAAAAATTTCTGTTATCGGAAATGGTGTAGTGGTCAACCCTAAATCTCTCGTGAAAGAATTAGCTTACTTGAATGAAGAAGGCGTTTCAACAGACAACCTTCGCATTTCAGATAGAGCACACGTGATTTTGCCTTATCACATTCAACTTGACCAAGTTCAAGAAGATGCAAAAGGTGAAAACAAAATTGGAACAACGATTAAAGGAATCGGACCTGCTTACATGGATAAAGCTGCTCGTGTCGGAATTCGTATTGCGGACTTGCTCGACAAAGACATTTTCGCTGAACGTTTGGCTAGAAATCTTGAAGAAAAAAATCGTTTATTTGAAAAAATGTACGAATGTCCAACTCTAGATTTCAAAGATATTCTTGAAGAATATTATGAATACGGGCAACAAATCAAAAAATATGTAACCGATACTTCTGTCATCCTCAATGACGCGCTTGATGCAGGAAAACGTGTTTTGTTTGAAGGAGCTCAAGGGGTAATGTTGGATATTGATCAAGGAACTTATCCATATGTTACAAGTTCAAACCCAGTTGCAGGTGGGGTTACCATCGGTAGCGGGGTCGGACCTAGCAAAATCAATAAAGTTGTAGGTGTTTGTAAAGCCTATACTTCACGTGTTGGAGATGGACCTTTCCCTACAGAATTATTCGATGAAACGGGTGAAACCATTCGCCGTGTTGGGAAGGAATATGGAACAACAACAGGTCGTCCTCGACGCGTAGGTTGGTTTGATTCAGTTGTGATGCGCCATTCACGCCGTGTTTCTGGAATTACGAACCTCTCTTTAAACTCAATTGACGTCCTAACTGGATTAGAAACACTAAAAATTTGTGTGGCCTATGACTTAGATGGCGAACGTATTGATTATTACCCAGCAAGCTTGGAAAAATTAAAACGTTGTAAACCCATTTATGAAGAAATGCCAGGTTGGACTGAGGATATTACCCATGTCCAAACATTAAGCGAACTTCCTGAAAATGCACGCAACTACGTTCACCGTGTGAGCGAGTTGGTCGGAGTCCGCATCTCTACTTTCTCAGTAGGTCCTGGACGTGAACAAACAAACGTTCTTGAAAGTGTCTGGGCTCAAGCCTAATGATCAAAAACCTCCATTCGTTTTCGAACGAATGGAGGTTTTTTGAGTCAAGTTGGCATCATCTAAAAAAACGCTGAGACAATGCGCGTCCCCCAAAAACTAGAACAAAAAATCTAACTTCTGGGGGCACTTCGCAACCAGCGTTTTTTACACTTCGTTATTGTTTTGGTGTCCCTTCCATGATGACGGGCATCACAACAGGACGGCGTTTTGTTTCTTCAAATAGATAGCGTGAAAGTTTTTCACGAATTTCTTGTTTTAACATTCCCCATTCGAAATCCGGTTTTGCAAGATGCGCTTCCAAAATCGTTTCCATGATGGCTCCGCTTTCTTTCAAAATATCACGACTTGTTTTTTGGAATACAAATCCACGGCTTGTGACTTGAGGAGAGGAAACAATCCGTTTTTCTCTTCTTGAAATCGTTGCGACAGCAATCAAAATCCCATCTTCAGACAAAATCTTACGATCTCTAAGGACAATATTTCCAATATCTCCCACACCGCTTCCGTCAATCATCACATTTTCGCTTGGCACGCTTCCATTCGGGATGAATTTCCCTGTTTTCTCCTCATACGAAAGAACATCCCCTCTTCGTGTTATAAATGAATGGGATTGATCAATTCCTACTTCCTCCGCAATCTCCACGAGCGCTGCCAATTGACGATATTCTCCTTGAATCGGGATAAGATTCTTTGGTTTCAAAAGATTGATCATCAATTTTAAGTCATTTGGATTGGCATGCCCAGAAACTCGAAGATTTTCGTTAATCATTTTGACCACGCCGCCAGCACGATAGACCACGTCTTCCGTTTTTGCAACTGCCGTTTCCATTTCAATCGATGGAGTGGTGACGATATAAACCAAGTCTCCTTCTTTAATCTGTATTTTACGATGACGTCCGTTTGCCATGGTTAAAATACTCTTAATCGGCTCCCCCATGCGCCCAGT
>JAITHN010000016.1 GCA_031279745.1 Streptococcaceae bacterium | reverse complement strand
AGATATCCCCCAATGCAGAACCCAAAGCAGAAAGAATTCCTCATTGTAAATGGGGCTATTATGGAAAAGTGAAAGGAAAGAGTATCGAACATACGACGGGGGTGTTCTATTCGCAAGAGCCTAGTGCCATGTTCGTGGGGGAGGTTGTCGCACCTGTGAAAGGGGACAAAGTGCTTGACCTATGTGCTGCACCCGGAGGAAAAACCACCCATCTTGCAAGCTTTCTTCAAGGAGAGGGATTCTTGCTTTCCAATGAAATTCATCCAAAACGTGTAAATATTCTTGCAGAAAACTGTGAACGGTTTGGCATTCGGAATCTTGTGATTACAAATGAAACTCCAGAGCGTTTGGCGCTTCATTTTGATCAATTTTTCGATAAAATTTTGGTTGATGCACCGTGTAGCGGGGAGGGAATGTTTAGGAAAAATCCAGAGGCGATGGACTATTGGAACGCTGAATATCCGCTAGAGTGTCAGAAGCTTCAAAAGGAAATTTTGAAAGAAGCAGTGAAAATGCTGAAGGTTGGAGGCGAGTTGACCTACTCCACTTGCACATTTTCTCCGGAAGAAAACGAGCAAGTGATCGCTTGGTTCATCGAGACCTATCCGGAATTCGAGATTCTTCCGATAAAAAAGGAAGCTTACATGTCAGACGGCGTACCGGAGTGGGGAAATAAGGAAGTGTCTTTGGCAAACTGTGTTCGACTTTTTCCTCACAAAATGAGAGGAGAAGGGCATTTTATAGCAAAGCTAAGAAAACGAGGCGTAGATCTGCCTGAGAAAAAACGCAAGCAAATCATCAAAGAAAATTTAACAAAAGAGCAGTACCTGCTTTGGCAAGAATTTTCCAGAGGTCTTCGGGCAGATTTAGATGGAAAGCTCGTGACATTTGGCGAACATCTGTACTTGGTACCCGTTAGTATGCCTGACTTTTCAAGGTTAAAAATAAAACGTGCCGGGCTCTATCTTGGCGAGTTTAAAAGGAATCGCTTTGAGCCAAGTTTTACCCTTGGCATTACGCTTCAACCGGATGAAGTAGTTGAAAAAATTGAGCTTACTACGAAAGAGTGGGAAACCTATGTAAGCGGAAATGTGGTTCAGCTTAAGAGCGAAAGCTCCAAAAACGGTTGGGTTCAAGTGGTGGTAAATGGGAATGGATTTGGATTTGCCAAAAAAACAGGAAAGACGCTAAAAAATGCCTATCCGAAAGGTTTACGTTTTACACTGTAAGAACTTTGCTAAAAATGAAGATATTCGTGTAGAAGAACAAATGAAGTAAAAAATTTGATAAAATAGAGAAAGATACAAATGGATACAAGAAAGGATGGAACAAGTGAAAGAAGAAACAAAAAAACTTGAGATACTCACAATTGATCCGTGGCTAGAACCCTTTGAGTGGGATTTAAATTATCGAATGGAATTGCTCGAACAGACACGTTCAAGACTGTTAAAGGAGCACTCTTCGCTGAAAGATTTTGCCAACGGGCACGCTTATTACGGCTTTCACGAAGTTTCTGGAGGCTGGGTGTTCCGCGAGTGGGCGCCAAATGCGGAAAAAATCCAAATCATTGGAGACTTTAACGGATGGGAAGGAAGTGCCTATCCTCTTCATCCTCTTGAGGGAGGAAGTTGGGAAATCCTTGTGAAGAATCAAGCGCTTCCAGTCGGAAGTCGCGTGAAGCTTCGCATTACATCAAAAGAGGGTGAAACATTCGACCGCATCCCAACATACATTCAATATGCGATTCAAGATAAAGACACAGCTCAGTTTAACGGCATCATCTACAAGTCAACGTATCAGTTCAAACATCCTGTGCCTGTACTTGAAGAAGCCCCTTTAATCTATGAAACGCATGTTGGCATTTCAACGGAAGAATTCAAGATTAATTCCTACAAGGAATTTACCCGTGACGTTTTGCCAATCATCAAAGAAGAAGGATATAACACGATTCAAATGATGGCCATTATGGAGCATCCGCTTTATGCGAGCTTCGGCTATCAAGTGAGCAACTTCTATGCGGCGAGCTCACGCTTTGGAACTCCAGATGATCTAAAAGAATTGATTGATACCGCCCATGGATTGGGAATCGTTGTTCTTCTCGATGTGGTTCATTCTCACGCAGTAAAAAATGTGGGAGAAGGATTGAATCTTTTTGACGGGACGACCTATCAATTTTTCCATGATGGCGAAAAAGGAGAGCATTCTGCCTGGAATACGAAACTCTTTAACTATGGGAAAGATGAAGTGATTCATTTCTTGCTAAGTAATTTGAAGTTTTGGCAGGAAGAATACCTCTTTGATGGCTTCCGATTTGATGGTGTGACGAGCATGCTGTATCATCATCACGGTTTAGGGACGGCGTTTGATAGTTATAAAAAATACTTCAGCTATGATACGGATGTTGAGGCGGTCACTTATTTACAATTGGCAAATGAACTCATTCGTGAGGTCAATCCTCATGCGCTGACTATTGCAGAAGATATGTCTGCAATGCCAGGAATGGCACTACCTATTTCATCTGGTGGAATTGGTTTTGACTACCGCCTAAGCATGGGAATTCCAGATTTTTGGATCCGCCAGAATAAAGAAAAAAACGACTAGGAATTGAATATGTA
>JAITHN010000166.1 GCA_031279745.1 Streptococcaceae bacterium | reverse complement strand
CTTGATTGTTCTGTTTCATCCAATCAAAATAAGTTGATTGAAGCGAATCACTTGGATTGTCAAATGGAATTTTCGTCAAGACGAGCACTTCAAGCGCATCTCCTGGGAAATCCACGCCGTTCAAAAATGTATCCAAGCCTAAGAGGACGCTTCCAGGTTTCTTGGGAAATTCTACACGCAGGCTCTCCTTCGATCCTGTAATTCCTTGAGCAAAGAGTGTTCTATCCTGAAATATTTCGTCATCTTTCATTTTTCTATAAAGATCCGTCAACGCTTCTTGAGATGTAAAAAGAACCATTGTTGATTTTTGAGTGGTTTGAAAGATTTCAAGTAGCGACTCTTTCATTTTTCTTGAATCCGTTGCCCCTTGAATCTGGGGCAAGAATAATTTTGCTTGTAACGCAAAGTTGAAGTCAGAAGGAATCTTCACCATCTCTCCTCCGTGGAAGCCAAGCTGTTTTTTTACAAATGAATCATTGGGCGTTCCTTCTAAAGTTGCACTTGTAAAGACGACTTTTGAAAATCTTTGAACCCACGGCAATTCCGACAAATTCATCCCGTCAAAAGATTGAACGGAAAGGACTAATTGCCCTGTGTTACCCCTGTGTTCGATTTTCTTTTGAACACCGGTTCCTTCCTTGAAAAACAGTCCGAGAATTCGTTCATTTTCATTAAATCTATCTGAAAAATCTTGTATCTCTTCTACAAGCGCCAACTCCTCTAAACTAAGCACAGCTTGAATGCTTTTTAGCTGTTCTAGGATTGCTCCAAAATTCTCCGCTGTTTCTCGTATCGCTTTTTCTAATGCATGTTTTTCAGCAATAGGGAAATTCTCCAGCACTTCTTGAAGTAATTCTCCTTCCAAGCGCACATCTTGACGCATTTCTTTCGCTTTGAAAATAGAAATCATGATGGTCGTCTCTAACTTTTCCAAAGCAACTAAGACCTCTCCGAGCATTAGGCGAGCCGTTTTTAATTTTCGAAGAAGCGTCTTTGGTGCTTCTTCCGCAAGCAAGCCATGCAACTCAGCAATCGAACCCGTACTGAGTTCTAAACCCCTAAGCTCTTTCTTTATCTTTAGAAAATTAAACCTGTCTTTTGTCGTTCTTATCATCGTGTCAACAAGTTGATGCGCCTCGTCTACTATCAAATAATTTGATTCTGGAAATTTTGACTTCCCTCTATGGATTTCCTCTGCCAAATAAGCGTGGTTCGTCAACAGAATTTGTGCGTCCTGTATTTCTTTTTCTTGATGAACGAGAAAATCTACCGCGTAGAACGGATGATCCTCCCGAATAAATCCAGCGCCGTAATGTTTTACATCTTCAAAAAAGGCGTGGCGATAGCTCGTTTGATTGAGCTCAAGCATATCCCCTGTCTCAGTATCCAAGAGCCATACTAAAACCGCCATTTGAAAAATCTGATATTGCTTCCCTTGATTAACATTTCTAAGCCCGCTTTGAAATCTTCCTAAATGGATGAAATGTCCAGCACCTTTTAGCACGACCGCCTTCAAAGGTTCGGAAAGGATTTTATTCAGTTTTGGCAGGGCGACTTCTTTCAACTGTTCTTGCAAGGCAATGCTGCTTGTAGAAACAACCGCTTTCTCCCGTTTCTTTGCCGTAAACGCCAAAGGGAAGAGGTAGCCTAGAGTCTTCCCAACGCCCGTCCCTGCCTGAATGAAGAGCGCTTTCTCCGTTTCTCTCTCTTCTTTCTCCGCTTCCGCAAACTCCGAAATCGAACTCGTCAAATGTCGGTAAATCTCATCCATATACCGAACTTGCCCATGACGAATCGTAAGTTCATTGCCAAGAATAGATTTCTTCTTCTCAAGATCGTCTGGATAGTGCTCGTTCATTTCCCTCCCACTTTTTTGGCGGGATTTCTTCCGAAGGACGATCCCTAACACTTCCTCCCATTTATTTGGGAGGGTGGGGGCAGTATCAAACTGCTTTCTATTCACCCTATGTTCAATAAAAAGTTGATTGTCATAGGCTAAAGCACCTGCTAATTTTTGAATTTGTTTTAGCGTTTGCAGAGGAATATGATCGATTTTTTTTTCGATTTCAATCAGTAGCAATGCTGTTACCCATGCATCACTATCCGCTTGATGCGGATTTTCATGCACGAAATGGAAAGACTCCGCTATATCTTGCAACCGATAGCTTGGGAGCGTGGGAAAGAAGATTTGCGCCAACTCAACCGTATCTATTCCGTGATTTTTTAAAGGAGGCAACCCCACTCTCTCAAATTCAGCATTGAGAAAAGGAAAGTCAAAATAAATATTATGTGCGACAAAAACCGTATCTTTTAAAATCGAGTAGATCGTATCTGCCACATCTTCAAAATAGGGGGCGTTTTCAACTTGCGTATTTGAAATCCCTGTTAACGACTGAATTCTTGAAGAAATCGTTCGACCGGGATTTACATCCGTCGTATACGTAGAAACAATTTTTTCATTCTCAATCAGCACAATCCCAATTTGAATGATTCTGTCGAGAGTCGGATTCGACCCTGTAGCTTCTAAGTCAACAACTGCATACGTTGTAGTAGACATAAGCTTCCCCTTTCATTTTTCTACATTATAGCAAACTTCAAGGCTGACTCCTAAAAACCTTTTTATTTTTTGAGTGCTCCACCCCTTCCTGATGATTCTGGCTATGCACTGCGTCAGACAAGGCCGTTGTAGACGCTTTTTTGTATGCTTCACTTTTCTTTGATATAATGGGCTAATAAGGGGGAGGAATATATGGAAAATTTTTTTGCGGGGTTTGAGACTCCGAATATGCCACAGCGACCACATTATCCACAACAAAGGAGAGAACAAGTGAAGAAAAGAAAATCAGCAAATGGAGGATTCTTTTATATCGTTCCACAACAGTCAGCTGTTATTTTAGAACGTTTTGGGAAATTCCAAAAAATAGCGACTGCAGGATTATATTTTAAAATTCCTGTCATCGACAATATTGCCGCAACAATTGATTTGAGAGTCAATCAGAAAGAAATTCAATTGGAAACGAAAACAAAAGACAATGTCTTTGTAAAAGTTTCGATTTCTACACAATTCCGTGTGGATCCAACAAAGATTGATACTTCTTTTTATGAATTGCAAAATCCTGTAGAACAGATTAAATCTTATATCGAAGATGCCATTCGTTCAGCAGTACCAACCTTAACGCTTGATGAAGCATTTGAAAGAAAAGAAGACATCGCCTTAAACGTCCAAGAAACCGTTGGTGAAGGAATGAGTCAATTCGGGTACATTATTATTAAAACCTTAGTGACTGCAATCGATCCAGCAGAGGATGTGAAGGAATCTATGAATTCCATCAATGCTGCCCAACGTCAACGTGTTGCCGCGCAAGAACTTGCAGAAGCCGACCGCATACGCATCGTTACTGCTGCCAAAGCGGAAGCTGAAAAAGCACAACTTCAAGGGGAAGGACTTGCAAATCAACGCCGTGCCATCGTCGACGGATTGGCGAAAAGCTTTGAACAACTTGCAGACAGTGGGATTAGTGAAAAAGAAATCATGTCCGTCTTGATGATTAATCAGTACTTAGATACCATGACCGCACTTGGAAAATCTGGTGCTTCAACCATCTTCTTGCCAAACTCTCCAGAAGGAATCGAAGGCATGCGCAACGAGCTCATCACCGCTCTAAAAGCGAGTGAAAAAACAACTCCTGCGCCTAAAGTTTAAATCGAAAAACAGCGACAGTATCCATTGGATACTGTCGCTGTTTTGTATCGTAGTGTCTGCTTCCGTGCAAGACAAGAACCACGGTGTGTAGCTATCTTTTTTGTGGGTCGTTTAATCTTTATAAACCGAAATTATGAAAGCGTTTTTCCTCAGCTCTCCTTGCATTTACTGCCTAAAAAATCTAAAATAGAGGTAGAGAAAAAAGGAGGGGCTATGAAAACATTTGATTACTCAAAACTTGAAGAAATCGCAAAACATCTTGAAATCGTCAATCTAGTTTCAGATATTCGTGAGCACCGCGGCAAGCAACGTGCCATTTTACGTGATGAAAAAAAATCACTGGAGCGGCTTGAATTCCTTTCTTTTGTCGATGCTGTCGATTACGGCAACAGCTTGGACGGGATTCGGGTGAATCATCGCAGACTCCAAGATTTAATTACGGGAGTAACCATTCCTCAAGACGACAATGAAAAAAAAATTCTAGGGTATGCAGAAGCACTAAAATTTGTTGAAAATAATTACCTTTTCATTCAAATGAGTGCCAATCACCTTTTACAACTACACCGAACGCTCAATCGACATTTAAAAAAGAGTGAAAACCATCTTCCAACTACTTTGGATGAAGTTCTTTCTTCTGGGAAGTCAAGCATCCAAGATATTCGACGTTTGCAACCCAATCAGGTGCTTTTGCTACCGGAAGAGTTGAGCAAAATTTTACTGACTTATCAAAACGCCTTAGATTCTGCTAAGGTGGATCCACTAATCACGATCGTTGCAACTGTTTTTGATTTCCTCACTACGCAACCTTTTACAAATTCAAACGCACGAATCGGTCGTTTACTCTTACTCCTTTTACTTTTCCAAAACGACTATCTTGTTGGAAAATACATTTCTATCGACCGGTTTATCGAAGAAGAAAATCAGCGCTATCAAACTCTTCTCTTTGAACTTCTCGACCCTCATACACAACCTAAAAACTACATCCCTTTCGTTCAATTTACTCTTGAAATAATCGAGAAGGCTTATAGCGATTTTGAGAGTCGGTTTTGTCCATTAGATTCAAAAACAAAACTTTCTTCTAAATACCGCATTTACGAAGTGGTGAAGCATGCTCCAGAACCACTAAAAAAAGAAACCATCCTCACGCTCGTCCCTGAATACAGCAAAAAAACAGTGGAGCGAAAACTCGGTGAACTTGTGAAAGATAACGAACTTGAAAAAGTAGGGAAGGGACGCGCGACCGCTTATACCCCCGTTCAAAAACGCCCAGTGGACGTCTATCGCAGCCTAACTCAAACGGAGTCTAATGCTATCCGCATTGAATCCCTACATTAAATCACACTCAGTCTTCAATAGTTTAAATGGTAGGTTATAGTCAATATTCAGTCAGGTATTCTAGATTGATTAAATGCCACCCTGTGTGGCTTCTTGGGAATGCTGAACGAAAGCCTGACCTAAGGGAAGCGCCAAACGCAACATTGAATCCCTCAATTCAGAAAAAGGAGTACGAAACATGTCAAAAGTTGGAACCGAAATCAAGAAGAATCCGGGAATTTTACCTAAGGTTG
>JAITHN010000157.1 GCA_031279745.1 Streptococcaceae bacterium | reverse complement strand
TTTTCGTACCATTCCCCGCACGATTTTCAACATTGATCTCTTTTTCATACGTTTTTCCCCTTTTCCTTCTAAATAAAAAAAACTTTCTAAAGAAAGATACGCAAGAAATTGAAAAATTTTTTTCATGAAAACAGCTAAAAAAGCCTTAACCACAACATTTTCATGTAATCGTTTTCTTTTTTAATTAAATTTTAATCGTCCTCTTATTGACTTTCGATTTGTAAACGTTACAATAGCTTTGTAGTTTCGGAAACTCAGTTTCCAAATAGGAAACAATTGAAAAATGGAGGATTTCATGAAAAAGATCAAAACAATTCAACAGCTTAAAGAAGCAGGAGTCATTGTTGTTGTACGCGCAAACTCAAAAGAAGAAGCAATTCTTGCAAGTAAGGCAGCAATTGACGGAGGATTAACTGGAATTGAGGTAACGTATACGACACCTCAAGCAACAGAAGTCATCCAAGAATTGGTAGAAATGTACAAAAACAATCCAGAAGTCATCATTGGTGCTGGAACTGTTTTAGAAGAAGTTTCTACGATGGCGGCAATCAATGCTGGTGCAGCATTTGTAGTGAGCCCGTGTTTTGATGAAGCAAGTGCGAAAATGAGCAACTTGTTTGGTGTTCCATATTTGCCAGGATGTTTAACTCCAACTGAAATCAGACAAGCGTTAACTTTCGGAGTAGATGTAGTGAAACTATTCCCTGGAAGCGCGTTTTCTCCAAGTTATATCAAAAATATTAAAGCGCCACTTCCACAAGCAAACATCATGCCTACTGGTGGAGTAAACCTCGATAACATGCATGAATGGTTTGATAACGGTGTATTCGCTGTTGGTGTTGGAGGAGATTTAATGGCGCCTCTTGCGAAAAATGACTATGCAGCAATTACTGAAAAAGCCAAAGCATATAGAGCAAAATTCTTAGAAGTGACAGGTAAGTAAAATGGGGAAAGTCCTAACTTTTGGGGAAGTCTTGTTAAGACTTGCAACCCAAAAATCTGAATTTTTAGAAGATGGCAGAGCCCTTCAAATGAATTTCGGTGGAAGCGAAGCCAATGTTGCGGTCAATCTGGCACATCTTGGAAATACTGCAACCCATATTACGGTTCTTCCAGAAAACAAAATCGGATATGCGGCGAAAGATTTTTTAAATCGTCACTATGTAAACACAGATTACTTGCAGTTTGAAGAAGGACGCATGGGTGCATACTTTGTGGAAACAGGTGTTGGTAATCGTGCGAGCAATGTCGTTTATGATCGCCAATACTCAGCGTTTTCAATGACGAAATCATTGAAAAGTGAGCTTTGTCAAAATTGCGAGGAAACAGAAGCTATTTTCGTATCTGGAATTACCTCAGCATTGTCTGATAAGCTTCAAGATAGTGTAATGCGCTTGATTCAAATGGGGTACAAAAAGAAGAAGCTATGTGTTTACGACATCAATTACAGAGAAAAATTATGGGAAACTCGTGAGCAAGCTTTCGAAGTGACAAAGCGTTACCTTCCATTTATTGATGTTCTCTCAGCAGGAATTCTTGATCTAAGAGTTCTACTGAATGATGAATCAATAGATGATTTGGAAGCTGGCTACAAAAGATTGGTGGAAGAATATCCCAATTTGAAAGCAATTTTTTCAACAACCAGAGTGACCCATTCAACAGAAGAATACGAAATAGTAGGGAATTTATTCGTTAATGGAAAACTTTATCAAACTTCTCAACAACCCATTCACCATGTAGTAGATAGGATTGGAACAGGAGACGCCTTCGCAGCAGGTGTGATTCACGGGTTGCTCAAACAAGACGAACCACAACATTTGATTGATTTTGCGATTGCAAACATGATTCTGAAACATTCAATATACGGGGATGTAAACACTTTTTCAGAAGAAGAAGTTGAGAAGTATTTAAACAGTCAAGCAGGAGTTATACAAAGATAGGAGGAATGTACATGTGGGCAAATGAAGTCAACAGTTTAACAAAAGCAAACGTCGTATTACCAAAATATGATGTAGAGGCAATGAGAAAGAAAACAGATGAAGCTCCAGTTTGGGCGCATCTAGGTGGAGGAAACTTATACAGATGTTTCCATGCAAAAGTAGCGCAAGATTTATTAAACGAAGGTTTGATGGATACTGGAGTGATCGTCTTTGACATCTTCGGGAAAGCCTTGATTGAAGAAGGGTATCTTGCAAATGACAACAAGACATTGTCTGTCATCATGAAAGCTGATGGAAGCGTTGAGAAAGAATTGATTGCTTCTACTGCAAAATCTGGATATTACAATGTTGAAAATCCTGAATTTGTAACAGATATGGAAAAAACTTTTGAAAACGAAAGTTTACAATTGGTAACTGTGACGATTACAGAAAAAGGATATACCGTAAAAAATATTGACGGTGCTCTTACTGAACAAGCAGCTCTTGATATTCAAAACGGTCCTGTATTCGAAAAATTAGAATCTACAATGGGGAAAGTAGCTTACCTCATGTTCAAACGCTTTGAAAACGGCGCTGCCCCACTTGCGCTTGTTACAACGGATAATTTCTCTCACAATGGAGAAAGATTTAAAACATCCATCCTTACAATTGCAAAAGGTTGGGTAGAATCAGGTCATGTATCGGAAGACTTTGTTTCTTACTTATCAGATGATGCAAAAGTTTCATTCCCATTCTCGATGATTGATAGAATCACACCACTTCCAAGCGAAACGATTGCTGCTGATTTAAAATCAGAAGGTATCGAAGGTATGGAAGTAACAAATCCAGGTTTTGCGGCTTTTGTAAACACAGAAGAAACGCATTACCTTGTAATTGAAGATGCATTCCCTAACGGACGCCCTGCACTTGAAAAAGCTGGTGTTTACATGACGGATAGGGACACAGTAAACAATGCTGATTTGATGAAAGTTTGTTCATGTTTAAACCCATTGCACACTTCTTTAGCAGTATTCGGTTGCCTTCTAGGATTTGATCGCATTTACAAAGAAATGCAAGATGAAGATTTGCTTAACCTTGTGAAACGTGTGGGATATGTTGAAGGACTTCCAGTAGTGGTAGATCCTAAAATCATTGATCCAAAACAATTTATCGATGAAGTTGTAGGAATTCGTTTGGTAAATCCAAATGTTCCAGATGCGCCTCAACGTATTGCAAGCGATACTTCACAAAAAGTCGGAATCCGCTTTGGAGAAACGATTAAAGCTTACATGGAAAGCGCTACACATGAACCAAATGAATTAACATTCATCCCATTGACTCTTGCTGCTTGGTTGCGTTACCTTTTGGCGATTGACGATGCTGGTGCGCCGATGGTTCTTTCACCAGATCCATTATTGGAAGAATTACAAGCGGAATTAGGGGACATCAAACTTGGAGATGAAGTTGACGTCCATGGAAAACTTGAAAGAATCCTTTCTAATGAAAGTATTTTTGGAGTAAATCTTTACACTGCTGGTCTTGGAGAAAAAATCGAAGAATTTTTCAAAGAGTTGATTGCAGGACCTCATCAAGTTAGAAATGTATTGCATAGAGAATTAAACAAATAAATCACACTACGAGGGAAATAACTATGAAAATGACGATGCGTTGGTTCGGTAGCGAACAAGATCACGTAAAATTAAAAGACATTCGCCAAGTGCCGGGTATGAGCGGTGTTGTCGGAGCATTATACGATGTACCAGTTGGAGATGTTTGGCCTGAAGAAAAAATCAAAGCATTGATGGATGAAGTTCATGAGGCAGGACTTGAAATGGAAGTCATTGAATCTGTAAACATTCACGATGACATCAAAATTGGATTACCATCTCGTGACCAATACATTGAAAACTATAAAGAAACGATTCGCAACCTTGGAAAATTTGGAGTGAAAGTAATTTGTTACAACTTTATGCCAATCTTCGACTGGTTGAAAACAGATCTGCACTTTGAATTGCCAGATGGTTCATTCACGATGAAGTATGAAAAAGCTGGAATTGAAAAATCACCACAAGAAATGGTTGATTCAGTTTTAAACAATTCAAACGGAGTCATCTTGCCAGGTTGGGAACCTGAACGTTTGGCAACAGTTATGGAATTGTTTGAAGCTTATAGCGAAGTGGATGAAGCGAAACTTCGGGATAACTTCAAATACTTTATGGAAGGAATCATGCCTGCTTTGAAAGAAACCGGAATCAAGATGGCGATTCACCCAGATGATCCTCCTTACTCAGTATTCGGTTTGCCACGTATCGTGAAAAATAGAGAAGATTTGGATTGGTTGATGACGGCTGTTGATGAGCCAGAAAACGGAATCACTTTCTGTACGGGTTCTATCGGAGAAGATCCGAAAAACGATGTTGTTGCGATTGTAGGAGAATTTGCGAAGCGTGGACGTATTCCATTTGCCCATGTTCGTAATATTAAATTCCTCAACGAAACAGATCACTTTGAAGCGCCTCATTTGTCTGAAATGGGATCTCTTGATATGCATGCTGTTGTTAAAGCTTTATATGATAACGGATTTGATGGATACATCCGCCCCGATCATGGTCGCATGATTTGGGGAGAAGAAGGACGTCCAGGATATGGTCTTTACGACCGTGCTATTGGGGCAAGCTACTTACTAGGTCTTTGGGAAGCAATCAAGAAAGGATAATCCTCGCTCAGGAATATTTGCACTTGAATAAAAATTTTTGGCGGTTTCAATTTTGAAACCCGCCAAAAAATATACGGAGAATTGTGAAAAAACTCACATGAGCAGATCGACCTCCTGTTAGGGGCAGGGGGAAGTGACATGTGTGTTTACAGAATAAAAAAATGAAAAGGGTATAGAATTATGGGTTTGTTATGGGTATTGGTCGGAATCGTTCTTTTGATGGTTCTGAACTTGAAGTATAAGTTGCACAATTTGATGAGTCTTCTCATCGTTGGAATTTTCGTGGCAATCATGGAAAGAATGCCGATCGAAAACATCGTACATGTTGTACAAGAAGGTTTGGGAAGTATTCTCGGACACTTGGCTTTAATCATTCTCTTTGGAGCAATCATAGGGAAATTTATGACGGACAGTGGAGCAAGTCAACAAATTGCTGAAACGGTCATTAAAAAATGCGGAACGAAGTATCTTCCATTCGGCTTAATGTTTATTGGAATGATCTTTGGGATTGCCATGTTCTACGAAGTGGCATTTTTAATCTCCGTTCCGTTGATTGTGAGTATTGCGAAAAAAGCAAACATCCCTTATATGAAATTGGTTATCCCAACAGTAATTGGGGCAACCGTGGGGCATAGCTTATTTCCACCACAGCCGGGACCGGTTGCGTTAGTAGCAGCGTTCGGTGCAGACATCTCTCAAATGTATCTCATTGGTTTAGTGGTTGCCATTCCTGCAATTGTTGTAGGCGGTCTACTCTTACCAAAATTCCTTCCAGGAATTGCAGATATGCCATTGGCAGATCGTCTGACACCTGATAATGAACACGATACGGCAACTTTGCCGAGTTTCGGGCTCAGTATTTTTATTCCGCTAATTCCAGCCATTTTAATGATCCTATCTTCAGTCATGAAGATGAGCGTAGGAGAAAAGACGGTTGTTGGAAATTATTGTGCATTTTTTGGAAGTGCAGAAATTTCCATGTTGATTGCAACACTTGCTGCAGTCCTTTTACTGGGGGCAAAACGCGGACTGAACACGCATCAAATCAATGAAAAAATCAGTCAATCCATCGCAAGTATTTCAAACGTATTGTTTGTTATCAGTGCAGGTGGGATTTTGAAACAGGTCATCATCGATACTGGAACGGGCGACCATATTAGCGAATTAGCAAGTAAGTTACCTGTTTCACCGTTGATTATCGCTTGGTTAATTACTGCGATTATTCGCATGCTAACAGGTCAAGGTGCAGTTGCTGCGATTACAGCAGCAGGAATTGTTGCCCCTATGATGGCGAGTGCGGGTATCAATCCAGTGTTGATGGCTTTAGCAGTTGCATGCGGAAGCAATACGATTACCTTAATGTACGATGGAGGTTTCTTGCTCTTTAAAGAAACATTCGGTATTTCTATGAAAGACACATTCAAAACGTGGGGACTGTTGGAACTGGCAAATTCCGTAGTAGGACTTGTAGTTGTCTTGGTATTGAGTTTGTTTATGTAATCTATTTAGATTAGAAAGAGGAATTATGTTTTTAGATAAAGATTTTCTATTAACGAATGAATTCGGGAAAAAATTATTTCACGACTATTCGCAAAAGATGCCAATCATCGACTATCATAATCACTTAGATCCAAAAGTGATTTATGAAAACAAAAACTTTGAAGATTTAACACAAGCATGGCTCTATGATAATGGAGCAGGCGACCATTACAAATGGCGTTTACTTCGTACAGAAGGATTTGACGAAAGTTTAATCACAGGGGATGCACCAAGCTATGAAAAATACTTGGCATTCGTAAAAACGTTGAAAAAAGCAATGGGGAATCCAATCTTTGAATGGAGTCATCTTGAATTACGTCGCTACTTTGGCATTGAGGAAGTATTGACGGAAGAAAACGCAAAAGAAATCTGGGATAAAGCGAATGCATTGCTTCAAACAGACGACTTTAAACCACGAGCGTTGTTGAAAAGAATGAATATCACAGCAATGTGCACGACAGATGATCCGATTGATGATTTAAACTATCACAAATTGATTAAAGAAGAAGGCATTGGATTTAAAGTTTTACCTACATTCCGCCCAGACTTTGTCTTTGATATTGAAGGAAATGCTTTCGTAGAATATCTTGAAAAATTAACGAATTTAACTCGTTATGAAGTATCAGATTTTTCAAACTTAGAAAAAGCGCTAGACGCACGTGTTGCATACTTCCATGAAGTTGGCGGACGTCTGAGTGATCATGGGCTGAATACCTTCCATTACATCTCTACTTCTCAAGAAGAAGCAAACAGGATCATGCAAAAACGTTTGCAAGGTACTTCTTTAACACGTGAAGAAGTGTTGAAATATCAAAGTGCCTTACAAATTGCCTTGATGAAAATTTACGTAAAACACGGCTGGGCAATGCAGTTGCATATGAACGCTTTGCGTAATGATTCAGCGAAGAGCTTTAAAGAAGTGGGAATCAATGCAGGATTTGACTCTATGGGAGATCAAACCGGTCTTGCAAGTGAGTTTGTAAAATGTTTCTCTGATGCGGAGTTAGAAAATGCAGTGCCTAAAACGGTCGTCTATTCATTAAACGAAAATGATTACTTG
>JAITHN010000130.1 GCA_031279745.1 Streptococcaceae bacterium | reverse complement strand
AATATTTCTGGCAATCAATGCTGCTTCGATTGGAATGGTTCCACTTCCGCAAGTGAAGTCGACAAATGGCTTATCTGGAAACCAACTGGTCAATTTAATGAGTGACGCCGCCATATTTTCCTTTAATGGTGCCCCACCCTTGTCCTCACGGTATCCTCGTTTAAATAATGAGTCACCAGTTGTATCAATCGTTATTATTGCCTTATCATTTCGAAGAACGATGTCTATTGGGAATTTTGCACCCGTCTCAAGGAAAGGCACGCTTGCTGGACGATGGTAAACGATACGTAATTTTTCTACAATCGCTTTTTTCGTAATCGCCTGTACATCCGGAGTTGAGAAAAGTGTAGATTTTATTGATTTTCCGCTTACTGGAAACTCTGCATCCAGTGGAAGGATTTCTCCCCAGTCAAGTCCTTTGACACTTTCAAACAGATCATCAAAGGTTTTTGCAACAAATTCTCCCATGACAATTTTGACACGATCAGCCGTGCGAAGTCGGATATTCATTTTCGCAATTAACTCTATATTTCCCTTAAAAGAAACCTTCCCATTTTCAACTGTGCAATCAATCCCTAAATCTCGAATTTCTTTTGCCACAAGCGCTTCTATCCCTGCTGCACAGGTTGCCACTAAATTATACTCTCTCACTACAGTACCGCCCTTCAACGTTTTATTGAACCCTTTAAAGTATTGTTTATTATAGCAAAGAATCCACTTTTTATCTAAGTATAGGCTGAACGCAAACGAACCGACTAGAAACAGTAGGCTTCTAGTCGGTTTGTTCAATCGTTGGGTCGTTCAATAGTCGGTTCGTTCAATCGTTGGGTCGTTCAATAGTCGGTTTGTTCAATCGTTGGGTCGTTGGTCGCCTTTTGTACAGTCGGGCTTTCGTATGTATTTACGCACGTATTGATGTTTTTATAGGCGTAGCACTTACAAAATGATGAGGACTGCGCGTGCGTTCGGCTTGCATTGCCGTACCCAAGACTACGCGCGCCCTATCACTCTGTATTTATTCTGCTCTGTGCTTCAAGTTTTTACTTTTACACGCCGACACTTACACAAAGCGCCTTATTCACTTTTTTCATTACCTTTTCATTTGCATAACACATTTTATGCATGACGCGCTCTTTGTCAAGAGTTCGTATTTGTTCCAGCAAAATGGTGGAGGGTTCTATCCCCTTTGGCGTTTCAATATCGATTTCAACTTGTGTTGGCAAATTCGCTTTCGTCCTTTTTCGAGTGATAGGGGCAACAATGATGGTTGGTGCAAAAAAATTCCCCTTGTCGTTTTGAACAACCAAAACAGGTCTCATTCCGCCCTGTTCACTTCCTACAACTGGACTTAAATCTGCAAAAACAACTTCGCCTCGTTTATACATTTTATTTCTCCTTTATTACAATACTATTTTAACACTTCTTTTTTTTATTTCAACATTTAGTTATAAAATTATTTGAATTACCTTATATATCTATAATTTTTTAATTCAAATAATATTCCATTTGTTATTTTCAAATACCTCAAAACGCTTTAAAAAAACAAAGAAAACGCAACCTCAGTTGCGTTTTACTGCTTAAAGTTCTTAAGATGGAAATGCAAAAAGTATTTTTCGCTCTGTCTCACTCGTACAAGTTTGGAATACGACACGTTCCCCACCACCAGTAGAAGTGATTTCAGAAAATAGGTTCTTTCCAGTTTTAACATCGTTTGCCTTGGTGTCCACAATCGTTGTCGTTTTCACAATATAGGTGAAAGAATTTCCCGAATCATCTACGATTGTGATTTTCCCGCCGACCTGTAAATCAATAAACGGATCAAAGGCACCTACGTGATGACCGATAAAATGTGTATTCAAATTATCCGTCCCAGAATATGGGGTTTTCCCTCCCCAAGTCGAGCCCATCACATTTGGATCCGCATCTATAATCGCCTGTCCTTCAGCATATCCTCCTTCCCCATAAGGGATCTTGTAATCTCCAACGAGAATGAGCGATTTTTTTTGAGCTTGTTTTTCCGGATGATATTGAACAGTTGAATCATCTTTTCTCTTAGGATCAATCAGTTTCGGATCATCTTTTTCTGCTTTTCTTGTAGGCTGTTCTTCTCCCACTGTTTTCTGCTGAGGTTGGATTAATTTGAGTTCTGTCGCAGCATCTGCTAGTGTATCTCGATTATTGATTTTATCAAGCACGAAAAAAACAGAGAAAGAAATGGCGAATATTCCTATAAATAATCCTACATTTTTTAGAAATCCTTTCATTGCATTCCCTCCTTATTCGTTTACTAGCTTAAATTCACTTCCTTTTTCAAGGACAATTTTTCCTTTAAACCCTTTAGAAACATGCAATTCCTTATTTTCTAATGCAAACACTGCATCGATTTCCTTGTGCGCATTCACATATTCCAAACCTTTAACGCATCCCATACCGTAAAGTGCATTACTTAATAAATCAACCTGAACGGGATCCTCTCCCATTACATAGACAGCCGTAAGGTCGTTATCATACGGTCTTGCTGTTTTTTGGTCGATTAAATGTGAATAAACTTTATTCCCAACGAGTAGATATCTTGCATACATACTCGTCATCACAAATGAACTGCTCGTTGATTCCACTGTTGCAATTGGCGCTAGCGCTTCAGTTGTATCACTCTTGACGAGGGACGGATCCCCCATTTTGATGCTCCAAGAAGGTGTTGATGTTTGACCTTTTCCATTATAGGTAAAGACGTGACCTCCAAAATTAATGATTCCACGGGTAATCTCTTTTTTCTTCAACCCTTCCATCACGCTTTGTGCAAGCCATCCTTTTCCAACACCGCCCAAGTCTATCTTCATTCCTTTTTCTTCCAAGAAGATGGTGGACTTGGCTTTGTCCATCTTGATCTTTTTGTAATCGAGAAGTTTTTTTATTTTTTCCAAATCAGTTTCGCTAGGTTTTCCTGCATCTGCGAATCCAATATGCCAAAGAGAGGTCGCTCCACCTATTGCAGGGTCAAATTCCCCATTGGTTTCCTCAGCAGTTTTAATGCTTCTTTCCACCAAATCATAGACGTTTGCTGAAACTTTTACTGGTGTCTTTCCTGCATTTTTATTCACCTTGTCAATTTCACTTTCCCCTTGTTCATTGGTTTCAATCTGAGTGACGAGTTTATTGATTGTCTTGTACGCCTCATCTATGGCTACCTTCTTATCCTTTCCATAAAAAGTTAGCTCCGCATAGGTTCCTGTATAAAATTCCTTTTTTGATGCGGGCACTTCCGCTTTCTTATCTTGGCACCCAGCTAGAATTAGACTTGCAAACAATAAAAGCAACGCTATTTTCTTCATCCTATCACCCCTTTATTTTATTTTACTTTATTTGTTGAAATTTTAGATAAAAAAACCTATTTACATAGAATAACTTGTACATTTCTGCTCAAAATACATTATCTCTTTCTGACTTTATACATTTCTAAAAGGAAGGTAAGAATGGTTTTTCCAATTGCAAAAACAGGTACAGCTAAGAAAATCCCTAAAACACCTGCTAAGTTCCCCCCAACCAAGAGGATAAGAATTATGGTTAATGGATGAATTTTTAACGATTTTCCAATTACATTTGGGTAGATAAAACTTCCATTAATTTGTTGAACAATGACTACAAAAATGATAATCACCAGCGCTTTCATCGGCTCAGTAAATACAGTCGCCAACAAGGCAGGCGCAATGCCGAAAAATGGCCCAATATATGGAATCAAATTACATAAGCCAGCCACAACTGCAAAAAGAAAGCCGTATTCAACGCCAAGAACCAAATAGCCTACCAACATCATGACAAAAACGAACAGACACTGAATCGCTTGACCGGAAATATAATTGGCAATGGTTTGATTCATTTTTTCAAGCAAATCCAATACATTTTCCCTATGCTTTTCTGGAAGGATGTGGGTGATTTTTGATGGAATTTTCTCCCCATCCTTCAACATGTAAAACAAAACAAAAGGTATCGTCCCCAAAAGAACAAGTGCTTGTGTAAAGAAATTAAAAATGGAACTTAAGGAGAGTGCGACTCCAGTTAATGTCTTTGTTGCAATATCTCCCCATGAGAAATCTATCGTTTTAATCATCGCTTCAATGTCGATATTTTTAAAGATTTTATACTTCTCCAATCCAATCGCCCATTTTTGGACATCCTTAATCGAGTCAGGCAAACTGATTGCTAAATCGGTTAGCTGGCTGATTAGATTTGGCAAAAAATTCAAAATCGTAAGAACGAGTATTCCGATTAAGAGGATGAATACAATGATAATCCCAATAACTCGCTTGAGCTTCAGTTTTTCCTCGAATACCGTCACTAACGGATTGAGCAAATAGTAGAGAAATCCCCCAATCAAAACCGGTTGAAATAAAGTGGCAAAAAATGTCCCTATTGGCGAAAACAGGAAATCAATTTTTGTTGAAATGAAAATCAACAATGCAATGAGCACCAATTCAACCGTCCAAAATAGGAGTTTGGATTGTTTATATTTTTCTATCATGAGTTATCTTCCTCCCCTTTTATAATAAATAGTATAATGTAAATGTAGAAAAAAAGTGAGGAGTACCCCTATGAAAATCGTAAGTACAAGAGATACAATGAGCGAAATCTATTTAGAAAGCTTAAAAATACGCAATCGTGTTTTTGGTGATGAAGAAAAAGTCCCTCATGATGTTGAAATGGATAAGTTTGAAGCGTATTCCGTTCACTTTGTCGGAATTAATGAAGAAAATAGGCCGATAGCGACCGTTCGCTTTTTACCTGATGATGCGTCCAAAACCGGTCTAATGCGCAGACTTTCCGTTCTACCTGAATTTCGTCACCATCATATCGCCTCACAACTCATCGAAGAATTGGTCGATTTTGCCAAAAAAAATGGGTTCGTTAAAGTCGAGGTTCACTCTCAAATCCATGCCATTGGACTCTACGAGGAACATCAATTTAAACAAACAAGCGAAGTCTTTGAGGAAATAGGCATCCCTCATATACGCATGGAACGTTTGATTTAAGGCATTTGCGGAAGTGTAGGCGTTTTCCCTTGAAGTCTCAGTCCAATTCACCGCAGTTTGCTTGAAGGTGGAGATCAATTCACCGCAGTTTGCTTGATTCAAGGCACTTGTCCAAGTTCAGCATATGTATCAAGCGCCAACTCTAAAATTGCATGCAGACAGCATTCAATTTTATACCTTATACAAAATGGACGGACAACCTATCTTGGTTGTCCGTCCGAATGTACAGCTGTGTGCTTATTTTGTTCGATTAAAGGTGTATTGAAGTTGCGCCAAAGGCTGGTGAGAACGGTCAAAATATTGAACGTAAAACTTGTCCCCCGTCGCCTCAATGACTGCATACGCTTTTTCAAGGATTTCCCCTCTCGGCAGGCTAATACTACCAGGATTAACGTATAAAATTCCATTGTGCAAGTTGGCAGAAATTTTGTGCAAATGCCCATAAAGGCAAATCGTCGCACCACTTACTTCTGCCTCTCTATATAACTGAGAAAAATCATAATTGATTCCTTGAATATGCCCATGTGTTTGGAAAATGACATCCCCTCCTATTTTGGTCACTTGAACAGGCGAATATCCAGAACGCGTGTCCATATTTCCGCCCACAACGGTATACGTTTTCCATAACTCATCATCACTATAAAGCTCACTATCCCCGTTGTGGAAGAAATGATTTACTTTTCCAGACCATTCTTTTTTTATTTCTTCCAGAATGTCACGATCCCCATGGGAATCACTCACCACTAAATATTTCATACACTCATCCCTCCAACCAGTCTTTCCACAGAACAGATAGTTTTTCCATCGCTTTTGCACGGTGACTCATCGTATTTTTTTCTTCATCTGAAAGTTCCGCACTCGTTTTTCCTAAACCATCTACTAAAAAGATGGGGTCATATCCAAACCCATTCGCCCCTCTTGGAATTGGAATAATCTCTCCTGGCCACTCCGCTTCAACGACCAAACTTTCTTTTTCCGGTCGTGCAAAAACCAATGTACAATGGAATTTCGCGCTCACTTTGTCTCCACGTACAAAAGCACTGTGCAAATCTCCGAGTAATTTTGCATTGTTTGAGGCATCATTGGCTGTTTTCAATCCTGGGATTTCGGAATAACGTGCTGAAAAAATCCCAGGCATTCCACCAAGCGCATCCACCATTAAGCCCGAATCATCTGCCAGCACTGGAATGCCTGTTAATTTAGAAATCGTTTCTGCTTTCAATCTTGCATTTTCTTCGAATGTATTTCCCGTTTCTCTTACCTCAGGCAAGTTTGGATAGTCCAAGAGCGTTTTGACTTGAATCCCAAAATCTTTAAATAAAGTTTCAAACTCTTTTGCTTTTCCAACATTTCTCGTGGCAATCAAAATTTCTTTAAATTCAGATGTCCTGGAAGTTTCTACTACACGTTCGGCCTTTTCTAACGCCTTTTGTTGAAGGTGAATCAGCGTTTCAATCCCGCTTGATGCAAGGGCGAGCATTTCATTCAATTCACTTCCAGAAAACGTCGCCTCTTCGCCTGTTCCCTGTATTTCAACAAATTGTCCGGTTCCCGTTCGAACAATGTTCATATCTACTTTTGCCGTAGAATCTTCTTCATAATCCAAATCAAGAATGGCTACGCCCTCTGAATTGATTCCAACACTGACAGCAGCCACACTATCAATCAGTGGGTTTTCCCTTAACTCTCCTCGTTGAAGGAGAGTTTCTATGCAAAGTCTTAGCGCAATATATCCACCTGTAATACTCGCTGTTCGCGTGCCTCCGTCCGCTTGTAAGACGTCGCAATCCACAATAATCGAGCGCTCTCCGAGTTTTTCAAGATCAATAATGGCACGCAAGCTTCGCCCGATTAGGCGCTCTATTTCATGCGTTCTTCCTTTTACTTTCCCACGTTCGCGTCGAATACGCGTATGTGTGGCGCGTGGAAGGAGATTGTATTCAGCAGTGACCCAACCTTTATCACTCCCTACCAAAAAAGGGGGGACGCGGCTTTCCAAGCTCGCCGTACAAAGAACTTTCGTTCCGCCATATGAAATCATACAGCTCCCCTCAGCATAGCGATTGACGTCGATTTCAATCTCAACTTTCCTAAGTTGTTCTATTGTTCTTCCTTCACTTCTCTTCATCTTTTAATTCTCCTATATTCACATGCTGAATGTTCCGTTTTTCCTCACCCAACCATGCATTTGCGATTTGCTCAAACATGGCGACACTTCCCGTTGTATAAAATTCATGTTTTGGCTCAATTGAGGGAGAATTTGCCAATTCAAAATAATCCAAAAGCATGGAAACATCACTAACAGTCTCTGCTCCGCTGTCGATAAGAGTGACAGAATGCCCAACCGTTTGTTGAATTTGATTTCTGAGCAACGGATAATGTGTACAGCCTAATATAAGTGCATCGTATTGTTTCCATTGTAGAGGTTTCAAACTTTCCCGAACGATTTTTTTGGAATTAGGCGTGTTTACCTCGTTACTTTCGACAATAGGAACAAATTTTGGACAGGCGAGTGGCAATACGTCAACAAAAGGATTTCTCGCCTTCAATGCTTTCTCATATTCCCCTGAATGAATAGTTCCAAGTGTTCCCAAAACAGCAATTTTATTCTCCGAACTTGCTTTTATTGCCGCACGACTTCCAGGTGTGATGACGCCTACCACTGGAATGTTTAATTTTTCCTTGATGGAAGAGAGAGATACCGCAGTCGCTGTATTACAAGCGATGACGATCATTTTCACATCAAATTTCAACAGAAATTCCGTTAGTTGCCAACTGAACGCTTGCACTTGATCAACAGGTCTTGGCCCATAAGGCGCACGTGCGGAATCCCCTATATAGATGATTTTTTCATGGGGGAGCTGCTTGATGACTTCTCGAACGACCGTCAGTCCACCTACACCAGAATCAAAAAATCCAATTGCTTTTTCTTTCATACTTCTCCTTCCTAAAGGAATCGTGGGGGGATCCCCCGCATGCGATTAGACTTATTTTGTCTGTTTTGCATCTTTTTTTCAAGTCTCACAAGTCAAAAGCCACTTCTCAAAGAGAAGTAGCGCTTCGTTTTACCATTTTTTATAAAATTCTTCCATAATGCGAATCGTCGTTAGCGTGTTTTCTTCCGTCATGACATCACTTTGAAGTTTCCCTTCTCGAATACACTCATTCACATGCTTGATTTCATAAATAAACTCATTGTCCATCTTATGCGTAACCTCAAATGCACTACAAGCTCTCGCCTCAACAGAAGCCGTCTGGGCCCCCCAAAAACGTGGAATGACGATTTTTCCTTTTGTTCCATAAATCGTGAGTTCTTTCGGCAAATCAATATGCGTCGTCAAAAAAATATTCGCTAATGCCCCATTGGCGAATTTTATTGAAAAATTGCTCTGTGAATCCGTTCCACCCTCAAACATTCTCGCCACACCAGAACAATCCACAATCTCACTTCCAATAAGATAGGGAAGGTATTCAAATGGATAGGCTCCCATTAAATGCAGCGTTCCACCACCCATTTCAGCGTCTTCAAACCAGGTCACATGCCCGATATTTGGATAGGCCGTAATCGAGTCAATATAGATGATGTCCCCAATGGCACCAAGCTGAATCATGTCCCGAATTTCATGGGTAAGCGGAAGAAAAAGGGACTTTTGCCCTTCCATAATAAATCGCTTTT
>JAITHN010000057.1 GCA_031279745.1 Streptococcaceae bacterium | reverse complement strand
TTGACCTACCGATTGAAAACGCATTAAATGTGTTTGTCGTAGGTTTAGGCGAAGAAACAAATGTCGAAAGTTTGAAAATCGTTCAATCCTTACGCCAACAAGATTTTTCTGCAGAGCGTGAGTTTCTGAATCGGAAAGCAAAAGCTCAGTTTAAAATGGTGGACAAGTTGAAAGCAGAACTTGTGATTACCATTGGAGCGACTGAGTTGGAAACACAAAAAGTAAGCGTGAAAAATGCTGAAACAAGAGTGGAAAAAGAATTTTCACTGACGGAAATATATTCTAATTTTGATGCGATTTATCAGGAATTGATGGAGATGGATAATGGCTAGAAGAGACCTGCAAGATATTTTATTTTCAGATGTTTACCCGCTTTACATAAAAAAAGTAGAGAAAAAAGGGAGAGCAAAGGCTGAAGTCGATCGAATCATTTCTTGGTTGACGGGCTTAGATGAGCAAGGGATTGAAGAAGCGATTGCTCAAAAAATCAGCTTTAAAACTTTGTTCGAAACAGCTCCATCTTTTCAGAAGAATGCCTATCTGGTCACTGGGGCGATTTGTGGGGTCAAGGTTGAAACGATTGAAAATGAAATGATACGGAAAATTCGAATTCTGGATAAACTCATCGATGAATGCGCAAAAGGGAAATCGATGGAGAAGATTTTGAGGAAAAACTAAAACGAAACACTCCCGAAAACAAGGAAGGAAGAACATGAAAAGAACGGATTATTGTGGAAATATTACAGAAGCGTATTTAGGTCAAACGGTTACAGTGAAAGGTTGGGTAGCGAAGAGACGTCACCTTGGCGGGTTGGTCTTTCTAGATATTCGCGACCGTGAAGGAATTGTTCAAGCGGTAGTCAATTTAGAAACGGCGAGTGAAGATACCAAAGGGCTAACGGATAAAATTCGTTCCGAATATGTGGTAGAAGTGACTGGGAAAATCGTTGAAAGAGCCAATAAAAACGAGAAAATCAAAACGGGAGGAATTGAGATTGAGGTGGAAGAACTTTTCATTCTCAACACTTCCAAAACAACACCCTTTGAA
The DNA here is from genome assembly GCA_031279745.1 of Streptococcaceae bacterium. GTDB lineage: Bacteria > Bacillota > Bacilli > Lactobacillales > Streptococcaceae > Pilibacter. The sequence continues at coordinate 1,948 of JAITHN010000057.1, read as the reverse complement.
ATAACAGATGAAACAACAGCAAGCGATGATACAAGATTAAATTATCGCTATCTTGATTTGAGACGTCCTAGTATGATGGGAAATTTCATCATGCGTCATCAGTTGACGAAAGCTGTGCGAAACTTCTTAGATGATCAAGGATTCATCGATGTAGAAACACCGATTTTGAACAAATCAACACCTGAAGGAGCAAGGGATTACTTGGTTCCAAGTCGAATTCACGAAGGGCATTTTTATGCGCTTCCTCAAAGTCCTCAGCTTTTTAAGCAGCTATTAATGAATGCAGGATTTGACCGCTACTATCAAATCGCAAAATGTTTCCGTGATGAAGACTTACGAGGAGATAGGCAACCGGAGTTTACGCAGATAGACATTGAAACAAGCTTCTTAAATGCAGAAGAAATTCAAGAGATTACAGAAGGTTTGATTCAACGCATCATGAAAGATGTTTTAGATGTTGAGGTCAAACTTCCGTTTCCACGTATGGATTATGACGAAGCGATGCGCCGTTTTGGAAGCGACAAGCCGGATACTCGTTTTGATATGGAATTGATTGACCTTCAAGATATCGCTGAAAAAGTTGACTTTAAAGTGTTTGCAACTGCATTGGAAAATGGTGGGCAAGTAAAGGCGTTGAATATTTCTCAAGCTGCTGAAAACTTTTCTCGTAAAGACATTGATAAATTGGGTCAGATTGCCACACAATATGGTGCAAAAGGGCTAGCATGGGTGAAAGTAGGAGAAAACGGATTAAATGGACCCGTTGCGAAATTCTTTGCTGGAGTGGAGTCTGAGCTGATGGCTGTAACGAATGCAAAAGCTGGTGATTTATTGCTCTTTGCAGCCGATTCAAAAGAGGTTGTTGCTGCAACACTTGGTGGACTTCGCGTGCGACTTGGGAAGACACTTGGCTTGATTGACGAGTCGAAGTTTAATTTCCTATGGGTGGTCAACTGGCCAATGTTTGAGTGGAGTGAAGAAGAAGGACGTTACATGTCTGCCCATCACCCGTTCACCCTTCCATTTAAAGAAGATATTGAAAAACTTGAAGCGGGAGATTTATCTAACGTGTATGCAGATGCCTATGATATTGTCCTTAATGGATATGAGCTAGGTGGAGGTAGCTTACGTATTTTCCGCCGTGAACTCCAAGAAACGATGTTCAAAGCGCTAGGATTTACAGAAGAATCTGCGAAAGAGCAGTTTGGCTTCTTATTAGAAGCGCTTGACTACGGTTTCCCGCCACATGGAGGACTTGCGCTCGGGCTTGACCGTTTTGCAATGCTTCTTGCAGGTAGAGAAAACATACGAGAAGTCATCGCCTTTCCAAAAAATGCCAAAGCGATTGATCCGATGAGCGATGCTCCAAGTTTGGTAACTGATGTACAATTGTCAGAATTAAACTTAAAAGTCGTACCTAAGACTACGGCTACTTCAGAAGAAGAATAATATGAAGGAAATCATTATCGTTTCGGGGGGAGAGTTTAATGGAGTCGTCGAGTATTTAAGAGAAAATAAGCCTGCAGACAACAAGCTATTCGGTGTTGACCGTGGTGCCCTTCGCTTAGTGGATAATGGTTTCACTTTGGATATGGCGATTGGCGACTTTGATTCGGTTACTGCGGAAGAGTTTGAACGCATTAAGCAAGGGGCGAAACGCATCCATCGCACCATCCCCGTGAAGGATGACACGGATACGGAACTCGCTCTAAAGGTAGCTATAGAAACTTATCCTGAGGAAAAGTACACATTACTGGGATATGCTGGTGGTAGGATGGATCATTTTTTGGCAAATCTATTTATGGTGACGCAGCCCAGATTTTCCAATATAATAGAAAGACTAAGTTTAGTGGACGAGCAAAACACGCTCACCTTTCTGAAGCCGGGGAAACATAAGCTTGCTTCTCAACTAGGATTTGACTATCTTTCGCTGATTGGAATCGGAAAA
>JAITHN010000027.1 GCA_031279745.1 Streptococcaceae bacterium | reverse complement strand
TGACGGCAAAAGATGTATTGAAAGTTGCCATGTTAGGTGCTGAAGAGTACTCGTTTGCGAGTTTAGTTCTTGTCGCGATCGGTTGTGTCATGATGCGTGTTTGCAGTTTGAACACCTGCCCAGTTGGTGTGGCAACTCAGAATCCAGAATTACGCGAACACTTTGTTGGCAAGGTAGAGCATATTGAAAATGCGTTTACCTACCTTGCAGAAGAAATACGAGAAAACCTTGCAAGTCTTGGTTATCATTCACTTGAAGAGATTATCGGGGAGAGTCACCTCCTCGTTCCTAGAACGGATTTGAGCGATAAGGCAAAGACGATTAGTCTTGAAAGAGTGATCGGAAAATCTTTGCCAATCGAGCGGAAAGTATCAGATCCATTTGACGAAAAACGGAAGTGGAAAGAACTTGATTCGATTGCTGAAGAGCTCGTGACAAGCAAGCATAACTTCTCAGTTGTAAAATCAATCAATAATGTCGACCGTGCGGTTGGGTCAAGGATTTCCGGGTGGATTGCTGAAAGATATGGGAATAATGGGATTGAAGATGGAAAACTCGTATATGAGTATCACGGCATTGCAGGTCAAAGTTTTGGAGCGTTTCTGACGAAAGGAGTCGTATTGCGACTCGTTGGAGAAGCAAACGACTACACTGCAAAAGGCCTGAGTGGTGGAAGGATAATTGTAACTCCACCAACGGATGCACTCTATGATGTAACAGACTCCTTTATTACGGGAAATGTAGCTTGTTTCGGTGCCAACAACGGGGAGGCTTTCTTTAGAGGACGTGCAGGAGAACGTTTCTGCGTCCGAAATTCAGGAGCTTCTGTCGTTGTCGAAGGCGTGGGCGATCACGGTTGCGAATATATGACCGGAGGCGTAGCTTTGGTTCTCGGCAGTGTTGGGCGAAATTTCGCAGCTGGAATGAGCGGCGGAGTGGCTTATGTCTATGATCCAGATGGAGAACTTCCAGAAAAATGTAATATGGAAATGGTAGATTTGGTCAAGTGGGGCGAAACGTCTGGAGATGAAGTTTTAAAAGAATTACTCGAAAAGCATCTATTATATACGGATTCAACCAAGGCTGAATTTATTTTAAATAACTGGGAAACGGAGAAACATGCATTTATAAAAGTCTATCCAAAAGATTACCACCGAGTGATGGATATTCGTGAAGTTCTTCAGGATTCTGGCACGCCAGAATCAGTTTTAGATAACTTGACATTTGAGCATTTAATGAAAGGAGGGGTGTAAAATGGCAGATCCATTCGGATTTTTGAAATATAAGAGAAAAGATAATCCATATAGAGATGTAGAAGAGCGCATTCGTGATTGGAACGAGTTGCAAACGCCATTAGGCGTGGAAGAGAGACAAACGCAGGCGAGTCGCTGTATGAGTTGTGGTGTACCCTTTTGCCATCAAGGGAATTTTTACGGGGAGACGAGAGCAGTAAGCGGTTGCCCAAATGATAACCTCATTCCTGAATGGAACGACTATCTTTCTCGTGGCGATGTAAAAAATGCGTTTTTCCGTCTCTCTAGAACCAATCCTCTTCCGGAGATGACTGGGAGAGTGTGTCCTGCACCTTGTGAAGCAGGTTGTACAGAGTACTTAAATGGCAGTGGGGTTACCATTCATGATAATGAGCGCTTCATCATTGACCGAGCATTTGAAGAAGGTTGGATCTATGAAACGGGGATTCCAACAGAGAAAAACGGCAAACGGATTGCAATTGTAGGTTCAGGTCCTGCCGGGCTTTCAGCAGCATGGCGTGCCAATCAAGTTGGATTCGATGTGACAGTCTTTGAGAAGAACGACCGTTTTGGAGGACTCCTCATGTACGGGATTCCGAATATGAAGCTTGACAAGTCCATCGTACAAAGACGCATCAACGTGATGGAAGAAGTTGGAGTTTCCTTTATTCCGAATATGGAATTAGGTGGGAATCTGAGCATGAATGATTTGAGAAAAGAGTTTGATTCAATCGTTCTAGCTATCGGGGCAGGAACGCCAAGAGCAATAAACGTCAAAGGCAAAGATGCCGAAGGTGTTGAGTTTGCAGTTGATTTCTTAACGAAATCGACAAAAGCCTATTTGGCAAACGAAGTTGAGCAAGACTTAGTTGGGGAAAAGGTCATTATTGTCGGTGGAGGAGATACGGGGAACGACTGTATTGCAACAGCAGTACGAAGAGGCGCGAAGGATATTCTGCAACTTGAGATTTTACCAAAGAACCCGAAAAAACGTGGGATTTCAAATCCATGGCCGGAATATCCTAGAGTCAATAAGGTAGGCTATGGTCAAGAGGAGGCTGAATTCGTAATGAAAACAGACTTGACTCGCTATCAGAAGACGATAACAGAGGTGCTGACAGATGAGTCGAATCGAGTAGTAGGAGCCAAAATCGCGAATGTAGCACAAGACTTTTCTCTTGACCTCGAGAGTGAAGAGATCATCCCCTGCGATAGAATCATTCTTGCAATGGGATTTACTGGTGTGGAAAAATCCATTTTTCAACATGCCGGTGTGACTGAAGTTTTTGATGATTATACAACAAATGATGAAGATGTTTTTGTGGTAGGAGATGCGAAGCGAGGGCCAAGCTTGGTTATCTGGGCGATCAGAGAAGGAAGAAAGCTCATAGATGGAATGCTCAACAAGGAAGTTATCCACAACTGTGGATAACGCCTGTGATTTTTAAATAAAAAATGAATTTCGAGAATGGAACTGTGGAAAAAGTCACATTTCATTCTCTTTTTCTTCTCATTTTTAAATAAAGTAAAAGCGTAAAAAAAAATAATGAAGGGACAATTAACGTGTTTACATAGGCGTATATAGAGATTTTGTAAAAATTTATCAGGAGATTTAGGAACAAAATATGGGAAAGTTCTGAATATTATGAAAAAAAGTGGAAAACTTTATTTTCTGTGGAAAACTCCTTTTTACGAACGCTACATCTGCTAGACGAGGGTAACAATTCCTTAAGAAGGAAAGGGAAAAGTTTAATTTTCCCCTTGTTTATGGTACCGTTTAAGGTATATAAGGAGAAATCATGAAACAAATTTCAAAATTTCAAAATCAAAAAATACTTGTCCTTGGGTTAGCGAGGAGCGGTGTGAGCGCAGCTAAATTATTAGATGCGCTTGGAGCGATTGTCACAGTAAACGACTTTAAACCATTTAACGAAAATCCAGAAGCTCAAGAGCTTTTAGATGAAGGGATTCGCGTCATCACAGGAGGACATCCTGTCGACTTGTTGGAAGAAGATTTCGCTTTTATGGTGAAAAATCCTGGGATTCTCTACGCCAATCCGATGGTTGAAAAAGCGTTGGAGAAGAATATTCCGATCTATACGGAAGTTGAACTTGCTTATTTAGTGAGTGAAGCTGAAATCATTGGAATTACTGGAACGAACGGAAAAACAACGACGACCACGATGATTGGAGAGCTCCTCACTGCTGACAGAGCGGAAGGAAAGGCATACTTGTCTGGGAATATTGGCTATCCAGCAAGCGATATTGCTCAAATTGTAACGTCTAAAGACCAACTGGTCATGGAACTTTCTAGCTTTCAGCTAATGGGGATTGATAGATTCACGCCAAAAGTGGCAGTGATTACGAATTTTTATGAAGCGCATATCGATTATCATGGAAGCCGAGAAGAGTATGTTGCAGCAAAATGGCGTATTCAGGAAAATATGGGTCCATCAGAAACCTTGATTGTGAATGGAGATCAAGAGGAATTGGTTGAGTTTGGAGCGACAACTTCTGCGAATCTCGTCCTCTTCTCTACAACACGGAAAACGAATGGTGCATACGCGCTTGACGAGCTTATTTACTATGGGGAAGAACCGATTATGAAAGTAAGTGAATTAGGCGTGGTTGGAAAACATAATCTGGAAAATGCACTTGCGGCAATCACAGTTGCGAAACTCTATAAGGTGGAAAGTGGCACGATTAGAGAAACGTTGCATCGTTTCAGCGGTGTTGAACATAGACTTCAATATATTGGACAGGTTGAGGGAAGAAAATTCTACAACGATTCAAAAGCGACGAATATACTTGCAACGGAAAGAGCGCTTTCAGGGTTCGATAATGAGAAGTTGATTCTTCTTGCCGGAGGATTGGATCGTGGAAACAGCTTTGAAGAACTTGTTCCAGCAATGACTGGATTGAAGGCTCTCGTTCTATTTGGTGAAACGAAGAACAAACTCATGCAAGCAGGACTAGCAGCTGGGATTCCAACGATTATTTTTGCAGAAGATGTTGAAGAAGCAGCTGAGATTGCTTACAACATGAGCGAAAGTGGAGATTCCATCCTTCTTTCCCCTGCAAATGCCTCATGGGATAAATATAAGAATTTTGAAATTCGTGGAGAAAAGTTTGTGGAAGCTGTGAAGAAAATTTCAGAAGATGAAGGGAAATAACATGCGTATTATACTAACCGGAGGTGGAACTGGGGGGCATATTTACCCTGCGCTTGCTTTCGCAAAATATATGAAGTCAAATATTCCTGGGACCGAAATTTTGTATATCGGTGGGGAGCGTGGACTTGAAGGGAAGCTTGTTCCTGAAGCTGGACTTCCGTTTGAATCGATTGAACTGCAAGGATTTAAAAGAAGCCTTTCTCCAAGTAATATAAAAACCGTCGCGCTTTTTTTGAAATCATTGAAGAGAGCCAAGACGTTGATTCAAACATTTCAACCAGATGTAGTCATTGGAACGGGTGGATATGTTTCTGGAAGCGTGATGTATCAAGCAAGTAAAATGGGAATTCCAACCATTGTTCATGAACAAAACTCAGTGCCTGGCATGACGAATAAATTTTTGTCGAAACATGCAACGGCAATTGCGACGAGCTTTAAACAGGTGTCAGCCTATTTTCCAAAGGCTAAAAAGGTTGTTTACACGGGAAATCCGAGAGCAGAAGAAGTGGCGAGCATTGAGAAGAGCGATATTTTGACTGAATTTGGCTTAAACACGAATAAGCCCACGGCTGTGATTTTTGGTGGGAGTCAAGGGGCGCTCAAAATCAACCAAGCGCTCGTGGAAGCCTTGCCGAAATTCAATGGGAAACCGTATCAAATTTTATATGCTTCTGGAGAACGGTATTATAAGGAATTTGAGTCTGTGTTTGAAAATGCTGCAAAGGAAATGGACAATATTTCCATTCTTCCCTATATTTCCAGAATGCCTGAAGTATTGGCGAATGCGAGTTTAATGGTGGGGAGAAGCGGGGCGACAAGTATTGCAGAAATCACAGCATTGGGGTTACCAGCTATCTTTATTCCAAGCCCTTATGTTACAAATGATCACCAAACAAAGAATGCGAAAGCGTTGGTAGATACAGGGGCAGCGAAGTTAATTCTCGATGAAGAGTTAAACGGAGAAACACTCGTTCAAGCAATAGATAGCGTTTTTTGTGAACCTAGCGTCTTAAAGGAAATGTCGGAAGCATCTACAGGTCTTGGGGTGAAAGATGCGAATCAAAGACTTTACAAATTAGCAAAAGAAATCATTGGAGAGAAGCATGAGTAATGATCACGAAGAAAATTTGACTCCGTGGAAGAAGACAAATGACGATTATTTGAAGCGGATTGAGGATGAACAAAAGCAAGCGGAAGAGCAAATCGAAGCGGAAGCGCAGATTGAAGTCGTGGCAGGAGGGGTAGACAAGGACGGCGACCCCATTCTAAGAAATCATAAGCCAAGGGTTCAACATGAAATCCCTCAAAAACAGGTGATGGAAGAACAAGAAGTAGAGTACGAGAGTTTCTCTGAAGCACTTCCCAAGCTTAAGAAACAAAAGAATAAAGTGATGGTAAGACGTCTCATTCTCATTGTATCTGTAGCATTTGTGTTCATCCTTGGACTCCTTTATATCATCTCGCCATTTAGTAAATTAAATACGGTTGAGGTTACAGGCGCAGGTGAGTTGAAGACAGAGGATATTTTGAAAGCAAGCGGACTGAAAAAAGGGCAACCCCTCTTCCCTCAGGTTCTTTCATTAAATAAATTTGCCGAAAAAGTAGAAAAGTCCAACCCTAGAATTAAAAAAGCAGAGGTCAAATTTCATCTGATGAATATGTGCACGATTAATATCGAGCGTTACAAAGTACTGGCGTATGAAGAAGTCAACAAATCCTATCACCCCGTTCTAGAAAACGGCGTTCTCCTGGAAGATGAGACGGTGAAAAAAGTTGATAAGAAATACCTCATCTTTGAAAATTTCAATGGCGATAAGCGAGATATGGAAGCACTGGTAAAGGGATATAATCAATTAGATGTAACTTTGAGGAATAAGATTAAAAAGGCGACATCTACTCCTACAAAGGCAAATCCTCAACTGGTTACATTTGACATGAAGGACGGGAACAAGGTCATCATTTCAATACAGGAGATAAAGGAAAAATTCCCTTATTATCCGCAGGTAGCCAAGTCGATGAAGGCGAAGGGATATGTGGATATGGAAGTCGGCATCTACAGCTATTCTTATGCGACGTGGGAAAGACTCCAAGAAGAGGAGAAAGAACGCCAAAAAGAAGCGGCTGAGAAGAAGGCGCGTCTTGAAGAAGAAAAGAAAAAAGAAGTAGATGAGGATGAAACTTCTACCGAGAATGAATAATTCACAATCTTAGGTTGCAAGGGAACGACGAATTTGAGGCAAAACACAGGATTTCGTCTCAATTGTTCGTTCTTTTTGTCAAAAAACACGACTTGTGAAAGAAAGTCGGTATCATTGTGAATTAAAAGTTTATATTATAAGGCTTTTATGATAGACTAAAATGAATAATAATTTTTAGTTTCACAAATGTAAGAAAATTTAATAGGAGGTATTTCCTTACATGGATAAGACAATGACAAAATCTGGTCTGTATACTGCTCTCGATATTGGGACCACATCTGTAAAAGTCATCGTGGCTGAATATGTTGATGGTCAAATGAATGTCATCGGAGTAGGAAATGCAAAGTCCGAAGGAGTAAAGAAAGGCTTTATCGTCAACATTGAAAAAGCTGTTGAATCGATCAAACGTGCCGTTGCTCAGGCGGAAGAAAAAGCAGGCATTCCCATTCGAAACGTTAACGTTGGGATTCCGGCGAATCAGCTTGATGTTGAAGTTTGCCAAGGGATGATTGCAATCAATGCCCAAGCCAAAGAAATTACAAATGAAGATGTTCACAATGTATCTAGTGCGGCGCTCGTTCGTGCGATTTTACCTGAAAGACAGATCATTAGCGTAGTTCCACAGAATTTCGTGGTTGATGGTTTTGATCAGATTCAAGATCCTCGAGGTATGATTGGGGTGCGCTTGGAAATGACAGGTCTTTTATACACTGGTCCAAAAACAATTGTGCACAATATCCAAAGCGCAGTCGAAAAAGCCGGATTAGTCATTGATGATTTCGTAGTCGTTCCTTTAGCTCTTGGGGAGAACATTCTTGCTGAAGGGCAGAGTTCTTTTGGAACCATCGTAGTAGATTTAGGCGGCGGACAAACGACGACTTCTGTATTTAGCGCAGAAGAGTTGCAGTTGACTTTTGTAGATGCTGAGGGTGGAGAAAATGTCACGACAGACATTTCGAACTATCTCAAGACTTCACAAAAGAATGCAGAAGCATTGAAAATTAACTATGGTTTGGCGGATTCAACAAAGGCGAGCGAGATTGAGAAATTCCCAGTCGACGTCATCGGACAAGCGGAACCTGTTGAAATAGATGAGCATTATCTTTCTCAAATTATTGAAGCGAGATATGCACAAATCTTCCAAAACTCAAGAGACTTCTTGCAAAGTCATGATGCGCTTGGCGTACAGGGTGGAATCGTCCTAACTGGAGGCGCTTCAAGCATGCCAGGAGTTAGAGAACTTGCAAAAGAGATTTACGACGAAGTCGTTACCGTTGAGCAGTATGTTCCAAACCAAATGGGATTGAGAAACCCAATATTTGCGAATGTTATCGCAATTGTTGAGTATGCAGCTGGACTCGATGAAATCTACGGAATTGCAAAAGGAGCGACTTACGGCGGCGAATATCGCCAACCTGTCTATCAAGAGCCACAGTCAACCGGCGGATTCTTCAGTAAGAAAGAGGTTGAACCCGTTCAAGCGGAGCCTAAAGCAGTTGAGTATCCAACGGATGATTACTATTACGAAGAAGATGAACAAAAAGAAAAAGGTCCAGGACTTGTAGACAAGGCTCGCGGATTCTTTAACAATATCTTTGACTAACTAGGGGGAAAAGAAATGTCGACAAATATGTCATTTGATACAAACTTTCAGTCGGGCGCAATCATAAAGGTTATCGGTGTCGGCGGTGGCGGAGGAAATGCGATCAATCGCATGATTGAAGAAGGCGTTCAAGGCGTTGAATTTATTGCTGCCAACACGGATGTTCAAGCTCTTGAAACCTCGCTTGCAGAAACTGTTATCCAATTAGGTCCAAAATTAACTGGAGGACTTGGAGCAGGGGCAAAACCTGAAATTGGGAAAAAAGCTGCTGAAGAGAGCGAACAAGTCATCACAGAAGCGTTAAAAGGAGCAGATATGGTCTTTGTAACTGCTGGTATGGGTGGCGGAACAGGGACCGGTGCTGCACCAGTCGTTGCAAGAATCGCTCGTGAATTAGGAGCGTTGACGGTTGCTGTTGTAACCCGTCCATTTGCTTTCGAGGGGCCACCACGTAGCTTGTCAGCAAGCGAAGGGATCAGCGAGTTAAAAGAAAATGTAGATACGCTTTTGATTATTTCGAACAACAACTTGTTGGAAATTGTAGATAGACGTACTCCTTTATCAGAAGCATTGCACGAAGCAGATAACGTGTTGCGTCAAGGGGTTCAAGGAATTACTGATTTAATTACGAAAACTGGACTTATTAACTCCGACTTTGCGGATGTGAAAACAGTTATGGAAAATCAAGGCGATGCTTTGATGGGAATCGGAACAGGTAGCGGAGAAGACCGCGTGATTGAAGCAACAAGAAAAGCGATTGCTTCACCACTTCTTGAAACTGAGATCACTGGCGCAACCAATGTTTTGATGAACCTTACAGGTGGAATGGATCTTAGCTTAATTGAAGCAGGAGATGCCTCTGAAATCGTTCGTGCTGCAACAGGTATTGATGTCAACCTTATTTTAGGAGTAACGGTTGATGAGCGCCTTGAAGATGAAGTACGCGTAACAGTAGTTGCAACTGGATTGCAAAACCAGAAGAAAGCGGCGAGCAGCCGCGGAAATAGAACGCAAGCTCAGCGCCCAGCAAGCAAAACGCCAAAACAAGCGCTTCAAACAACGCATGCTTATGAACCTCAAGAAGAAGTTCAACAAGAAGAAAACGATGCATTTGGGAAATGGGATATTCGTCGGGAGCCGTCTGTTCGTCAACCAATCGATGAACAAACGCTTGCAAAAGCAGAACCAACTGGATTAAACAAATTCCAAAAAACAGAAGCAACACCTGAACCGGAAGAAGAAACAGATGCACCTCCATTCTTCCGCCGTAACAAGAGATAAAATGTTGAGCAAACATTTTCAAGCTGTAAAAGCGGTGATTCAAGATTCGTTGAAACAGGCGAATCGAGCTGAAGGTGAAGTGACGGTGGTCGCTGTAACCAAATATTTTGATGTTGAAATGACCAAGCAGATTGTCTCGCACGGTTTTACCCATCTTGGAGAAAACCGTGTAGAGAGCTTGTTATTAAAACAAGGAGAAATGCAGGGTTTCCCTGTAAAATGGCATTTTATTGGCAATCTCCAACGAAGAAAAGTAAAAAAAGTAATCAATTCGATTGACTATTTTCATGCTCTAGATAGCATAAAATTAGCAGAAGAGATCCAAAAACATCGAGAATACCCACTCGATTGTTTTGTAGAAGTGAATGTATCTGGAGAAGAGAGCAAATTTGGTATACAACCAGAAGAGTTAGATTCATTTCTGCAAAATATTGAACGTTTGGATAAGGTTCAGGTAATCGGTTTGATGACAATGGCACCCTTAGGTGCAAATGAAAAGGAGCTCCATCAGTATTTTTCAACTATAAAAAAAATGCAGTTGGCATATAGCAAGAAGTATGCGTTCGCTTCCTTGACGGATATCAGTGCTGGAATGTCAAATGATTTTCCAATCGCATTGGAAGAAGGAGCGACATATATTCGTATCGGCTCACTTTTCAAAAATAACGAGGAGGATTTCGATGGGGTTATTAGATAAGTTTAACTTGCAAAGCTTTTTTGGGATGTCTGACGATGAATACGATGATTATGAAGCGTCAGAGGAACAATATACGATGAAGAGGGAAGTGGCGGAGCAGCAGCCCGTTCGAACGATGCAAGCAGTGGCTGAAAATACAACTCGTCAACAGCAAAGACAGGCAACGAGAACGAATTACTCACAGTCGAGAGTCTACGGCAGTCCTCGTACATCCTCAGCAGTGCTTTCCAACTCACATCCTAAAGTTGAACGCCCAGTACAGGAGGAACAACCTGTAAAAAGAGATAATCTTGTTTCCATGCAAAAAGGAACGGCTGATCAAGCACGTGCAAGACTTCAAAATCAAGGAAGTAAAATTGCCATTAAAGAACCTCGTTTGTATCAAGAAGCGTTGGAAATCGGGAAACTCGTCTTGTCAAATGAAGCTGTTCTTATCAATTTTCATCTGATGGAAGAATCTGCAGCTAGACGTGTGATTGACTTTCTTACAGGGGTTGTCTACGCGGTGGACGGCGACGTACAAAGAGTTGGGAATGAAATCTTCATTG
>JAITHN010000160.1 GCA_031279745.1 Streptococcaceae bacterium | reverse complement strand
CCATCTTCATTCAAAAATACTCCACGGTGAACTGGAGAGTTCCCAGTTTGTTTAGAGTAAGCAACGTTTGAAGTGATGGTTAACAATGAAACCGTAGCTTCAGCGTTTTTGTATAATTTGTGGCTTGCAAGACGAGTGTAGAACATTTCCATTACTAATTTAGCGATTTCATCTACACGATCATCATCTTCACCATAACGAGGGAAGTCCCCTTCAGTTTTGTAGTCATAGATGTAACCATTTTCGTCACGGATAGGAGTTACCGTACCGTATTTGATCGCTGACAATGAATCAACAGTGTTTGCAAATCCACAGATTCCGAATCCCATGTTTGCACGTTGTACAGATGGTAAGAATGCCATTTGTACTGCTTCATAGTTGTATTTGTCAGTCATGTAGTGGATGATGTTCAACGCATCTACATACGTGTCTGTCAACCAATCCAATGATTTTTCAAAGTTTGCAAGTACTGAATCGTAGTTTAATACGTCATCTTTGATTGCATCGATATCGAATACTTTATAATCGCTATGCACATCGTCATAACCACCGTTGATACCTGTTAACAAAGCTTTAAGTACGTTTACACGAGCTCCAAAGTATTGGATGTTATGACGTCCTTCTTCATTTTCAGGGTCCAATGGAGATACACAACAAGAGATACAGCTCATTTCGCCATAACCTTCTTTAGCCATTGTTGTTACACCTTCATATTGAATAGAAGAGTGTTTATGACTCATGTCCATTGCATAATGTTTGAATGAATATGGTAATTCTTCTGCCCATAAAACAGTCAAGTTTGGTTCAGGAGAGTTTCCGATTGTGTCCAACGTGTTTAAGAAACGGTAATCCATTTTTGTGACACGGTGACGCCCGTCGTTCCCCATACCAGCCATTGAAGTTGTGATGAATGTAGGATCTCCAGAATATAAAGCATCATATGCTTTCGTACGTGCAAATTTCACTGTACGCAATTTCAATACGAAATCATCAACAAATTCTTGGATTTCTTCTTCAGTATAACGACCTTCTGCCAAATCACGCTCAGCAAATACGTCTAATACGATCGGCACACGACCAAGTGAAGTCGCAGCTCCATTGATTACACGACATACAGCCATAAACGCAATGTTAATCCATTGGATTGCTTCTTTTGTATCTTCAGCAGGACGACGAACATCCACACCGTAAGCATCTCCCAAGTTGATGACTTGTTGTAATGCTTGGTATTGAAGGTTGATTTCTTCACGTAAACGAATGGTTTCTTCGTTGATTTCAGTGATTGAATTCCAATCTTTTACTTTTTCTTTCATCAAGAAATCAGCACCGTACAATGCAAGACGTGCGTAAACCCCGATGATACGTCCACGAGAGTATGCATCTGGAAGTCCAGTTACAGTGTGTGCGTGACGAGCTTTACGAATGTTTGAAGTGTATGCACGGAAAATTCCATCATTTACACTTGAAGCGTATTTATTGTAGATGTCGTGGATTGCAGGATCGATTTCATATCCATTTTCGCTTAAAGTTGTTTCCGCCATGCGGATTCCACCTTTAGGCATCAATGATAAACGGAATAATTCAGAGTTTTGTAAACCAAAGATCACTTCGTTTTCTTGGTCGATGTATCCAGCAGGGATTTCATCAATAGATGCAACACGATCTGTATCCATAGGGAATTTTGTTGCTTCATATTGTGCTTTTGTATCTTCAATAATCTTTTTGATATGAAGCGTACGGTCAGTAGCTCCTGCCAAGAAAGATTCATCTCCATCGTATGGAGTGTAGTTTTCTTTTACGAAACGAGAAATAGAAACTTTTTCTTTCCAGTCTGTTCCTTTGAAACCGCGCCATGCTTGTTCAAAGTTAGTGCCTTTAAGTTCTTTTGTTGAAGTTGACATCAAATACCTCTTTCTGAAATGTTTAAATGTATTTCTTACAAGAATAAAATACCATGAACAAAATTGTTTGTAAATACTATTTTTCTCATTTTTATCTCGTATTACCATTTCTTAATATTATTTAATTTTCTTACCCTTTTCGCTTAAATATGTAATTGATAACGTTTTAAAATAACTATAGTTTGCATTAGAGTATAACATTTGTTATCTTTTTATTTTTTCATTTTTTTATTAATTTCATTTTTCCCAATTGAGAAATTCGCCCCCTCCTCAAACCTGCCCCCTTTTTTTTGGAGAATCTTGTGTGCTTTCCGCCTGATTCACTTATCTATTATTCTTTTCCTTCCTCCTATGCTAAAATAGAAGTAATACTATCCATGAACGGAGGCTAAAACATGATTTTTAAAGTCTATTACCAAGAAACGCGTGACAGAAATCCAAAAAGAGAAGCAACCAAATCCCTGTTTATCGAGGCTAAGGATCTGATTGAAGCACGCGCTAGAATCGAAGAGAACACGACTTACAATATTGAGTTGATCCAAGAGTTGTCTGAGAACGCATTGGCATACGAAAAAGAAAACACAGAATTTAAATTGGTGGAATTATAAGATGAAACAGAAACTAAACATTCAAAACAACGAAGTTGGTGTCTTCGCGATCGGCGGACTGGGCGAAATAGGAAAAAACACTTATGGGATTCAGTATCAAGATGAAATCATCATTGTAGATGCAGGAATCAAATTTCCAGAAGATGAACTTTTAGGAATTGATTATGTGATTCCAGATTACAGCTATATCGTGAAAAATCTCCCGAAAGTAAAAGGGTTGATTATTACCCATGGACATGAGGACCACATTGGCGGTATCCCTTTCCTATTGAAACAGGCGAATATCCCCATCTTCGCAGGCCCGCTATCCCTTGCCCTCATCCGAAACAAACTGGATGAACATGGCCTTCTTCGTGATGCTGAGTTACATGAAATTCAAGAAGATAGCGTTGTAAAATTTAATAAAACAAGCGTCAGCTTCTTCCGCACTACGCACTCCATCCCCAATCCATTAGGTGTTGTTATCAAAACTCCGCCTGGAAACATTGTGTGTACGGGAGACTTCAAATTTGACTGGACGCCTGTTGGAGAACCTGCAGATATTCATAAAATGGCAAAAATCGGAGAGGAAGGCGTCCTTTGCCTACTCAGTGATTCGACAAATGCTGAAATCCCAACATTTACAAAATCCGAAAAAATCATTGGAAAAAGCATTATGCGTATTTTCGAAAAAATTGAAGGACGTATCATTTTTGCTAGCTTTGCCTCCAATGTATTCCGCTTGCAGCAAGCTGCAGTTGCGGCTGTCAAGACGGGAAGAAAGATTTGTGTCTTTGGTCGTTCTATGGAAAAAGCCATCGTTAACGGAATTGAATTAGGCTATATCAACGTGCCTGAAGGAACGTTTGTCGATGCAAGTGAAATCAACTCTTTACCTAAAGAGCAAACGATGATTCTTTGTACTGGTTCTCAAGGTGAGCCGATGGCTGCACTAAGCCGCATCGCCAACGGGACACACCGCCAAATTTCCATCAATCCTGGGGATACGGTTATCTTTTCTAGTAGCCCAATTCCAGGAAATACCGTGAGCGTAAACCGATTGATTAATCTTCTTTCTGAAGCAGGTGCAGAGGTCATCCACGGTAAGATTAACAACATCCACACTTCTGGGCATGGTGGACAAGAAGAACAAAAACTCATGCTTCGCTTGATGATGCCAAAATACTTTATGCCCGTCCACGGGGAATATCGCATGTTGAAAATTCATTCAAAATTAGCTCAAGATGTTGGCGTTCCAAAAGAAAATTGTTTTGTTTTAGAAAATGGTGATGTGCTTGCTCTTACAAGCGATTCCGCTCGTGTGGCTGGACATTTCAATGCAGCAGACGTCTATGTAGATGGCTCCGGTATCGGAGATATTGGAAATGCCGTTCTTCGCGATCGCCGTTATCTCTCTAACGAAGGAATGGTTCTCTGCGTCGTCACCGTTGATTTTAATAACAAGCACATCGTGAGTGGTCCTGATATTCTTTCCCGCGGCTTCGTCTACATGCGTGAAAGTGGTGAATTACTTTCAAACGGTCAAAAGCTCTTATTTGAAGCGGTTCGCCAAAAATTGAAAGGCGACGACGTCAATGAACACAATATTCGGGAAGTGATGACTGAAACCATTTCTCCTTACCTCTATGAGCAGACAGAGCGTAGACCTATGGTGGTCTCCCTCGTCCTAAAAGCAGATTAACATTAGACCAAGCATCAACTGTTTGACCTAAAAATCGTTCAAATCTGGATGATTGGTAAATCCTGAACAGCCCTTGAAAGTGCGTCTCAAATCTGACGGATACAAATAAAGTTTAAAATCCAAAAACCGTTGAGAATCAATCATTCTCAACGGTTTTATTTTAACTGTCCATAATAATGATAAGTCAAAAGAGGGATTTCAAGAATTCCTTCCTCTTGAAATTCATCAAACAAAGTTTCCAAATCCTTCACCATACTTTTTCCTTTATCGGTTTCAACACTTGGCGCATACGAACTTGAGAGATGACGCTTAACAAATGAATCCTTATCGTATTTTACGTTACTTCGATACTGTTTTCGTAAAAAGGATGAATTAAAGAAGTCTTGAATCACTTGAATTTCAATCTTTTCTGAGATTCTCCCGTTCTTCTCCTCTATTTCCGAAAGTTTCGATTCAAATGCTGTATTCCCTGTTCTAGAGGTCCAGATGAGAGAAACCCAACCGTCTTTTCTCAACACTCGTACAGCTTCACGATGGAAAAGTTCTATATCAAAATAATGAAAGGCTTGTGCAGCAATAATCAAATCAACCGACGCATTTGCCAATTGAATAGATTCGGAAGGAGAGTAGAGCACGCGAGCATTTTCAAATCCGCCAATCGACGTATCTAGCAAAAGGCGCATCTCTTCATTTGGTTCGCTGGCAATGACTTGTTCGCCAATCTTATTTTGCAATAATTGACGAGCCAATACTCCGCTTCCCGCTCCAATATCAAGAACGACTTTCTTTCCAAGCTTTTCCAAATCTCTAAGTAATCCTTGGGGATAATCAGGGCGAGCTTCTTTATAGTAAATCGCTTTTCCGTTAAAAAGTTCTAGATTACTCATAAACTGCTCCCCCCTTTTTTTAATGTTCCCGACAAGACTTGAACTTGCTACCTATCGCTTAGGAGGCGATCGCTCTATCCAGGTGAGCTACGAGAACCTAAAACAATTGTAACAAACTTCTATTTTTTTCACAATTCCTGGCGATTTTGGAACAACGTCTGTTTTTCAACTGAGTGTCATCCGATTTCCCCTTGTTCACGAAAACTATAATACTTCTCTCCCCCAATAATCAGATGATCTAAGAGTGGGATGCCAATCATCACGCCGTTTTTTACAATTTTTTTCGTCAATATCTTGTCTTCCTTTGAAGGAGTCGTGTCTCCTGAAGGATGGTTGTGCGCAATCAAAATACCTGTTGCAGAATGCCTGACTGCTTCACGGAAGATTTCCCTAGGGTGGGCAATAGACTGATTTACCGTGCCAATAAACAATGTTTTTTTCTTAATCATCCTATTTTGTGTATCTAAGAGAATGACAACCAAATTCTCCTGCTTGAGTCCTCTCATCTCTTCTATCAGAA
>JAITHN010000026.1 GCA_031279745.1 Streptococcaceae bacterium | reverse complement strand
TAGAAGCTTCATCATCACACACATAAATAAATTCATTCCCGATAATCTTACGTTTCGTTTCAGGGTCGCTTACCCCTTCCAACTTGTCTAAAAAGCGTTTGGCTGCGTCTACTCGGATGATGTTGAGCCCAAATTTCCCACCCAACATGTTCATCACTTGATCCCCTTCATTTTTACGAAGCAAACCGTGATCTACAAAAATACAGGTGAGTTGGTCACCAATGGCTTTTTGCAAGAGAACACCTACAACAGAAGAATCTACCCCTCCTGAAAGTCCTAAAAGCACTTTCTTGTCTCCTACTTTTTCACGAATTTTTGCAATCTCAAGTTCAATGAAATTTTCCATCGACCAATCGCCCTTTGCTTTACAAATGTTGAAAACGAAGTTTCTAAGAAGGTCGTTCCCATATTCTGAGTGGCGCACTTCCGGGTGAAACTGAATCCCATAAAGATGTCTTTCTGCATTTTCGATTGCAGCATATGGACAGTCTTCACTGGTTCCAGTGCGTACAAATCCATCAGGGATTTCAGTCACTGCATCCCCGTGGCTCATCAAAACAATTTGCTTTTCAGGCGTTCCATTAAATAGTTCGCTCTCATTTCCATGAGTCAACTGAGACTGTCCATACTCTCGATTCCCAGCTGAATCTGCAGGAAGAACCGTTCCCCCAAGTTTTTGTGTGATTAACTGCATCCCATAGCAAATTCCTAGAATCGGAATGCCCAGTTCGAATATTGCTTCATCTACACTTGGTGCGCCTTCTTCATAAACTGAATTTGGCCCTCCTGAAAAAATAATTCCTGCCGGGTTCATCGCTTTGATTTCGTCAATGGGTGTAGTATTGCTAATCAGCTCGCTAAATACACCGAATTCGCGAATGCGGCGAGTAATCAATTGGTTGTACTGACTTCCATAGTCAAGCACGAGAATTTTCTGTAAGTTTTCTGTTCTCTCAGTCAAGGTGCGCCTCCTATTTGTTTTCGCTATCTTAACATAACGAACCCTATTTAAAAACTGTTTCTAAAGAAAAGTTTAGGTTCTAGGTCGCTGCGTTTGTGTTTATCAAATCTGCCATACGCTTAAATAAATCTTACTTGAGCGAAGGCCACTCTTATAAAACGTATAACTGCGTAAATTTCAAATGATAAAAAATCAGACTGATAACCAATAAATCGGTTTTACAGTCTGATTTTGCGCTTCATTCAATAGCTGTCAGTATTTTTTCAAAAAAATCTTGTCTAGTTTGTGCTCGCTTGATTTATGCAAGACAACATTTGCTCGGGAACGTGTGGGGAGAATGTTTTTCTCAAGATTGACTTGATTCACGCTCTTCCAAACTTTTTCCGCTTCAAGGAGCGCATCTTCTCGATTCATCTGTGCAAATGAATAGTAAAAATTGGTTGGATCTTGAAAGGCGGAGTCTAATAATTTTTCAAATCGCTCTAAATACCACTTTTTAATATTTTCTTCCTCCGCATCCACATAGATGGAAAAATCGAAGAAGTCACTGATGAAAATGCGTCTATCCTCTGGAAGTTGCAAAACATTAATTCCCTCGACAATTAAAATTTCAGGGTGATTGGTTTCCTGAGTTACCCCTTCGACAACATTATAGACTTCATGGGAATAGACGGGACTTTCCACTAATTCTTTCCCATTTTTCACTTCTGTCAAATAGCAGATGAGGGTTTCCATGTCATAGCTTTCTGGAAATCCTTTTCTGTTCAGAATCCCCTGTTCAATCAATGTTTCATTCGGGTATAAAAATCCATCCGTGGTAATCAACTCCACTTTTAAACGTTTGAATGTCCTTTGTAAAAGGATTTGTAAAAGTCTAGCAGTGGTGCTTTTTCCAACAGCCACACTTCCTGAAACGCCTATGATAAATGGAGGAGTCGGGAGTAGTTGACGGAGGAATAGTCCTTTTGAAAGGGTGATGCTTTCCTGCGCTTTGTGGTACACACGAATAAGATGAATGAGCGGAACATAGATTTCCTGAACATCTTCAAGAGAGATTTTATCGTTCAAACTCTTGATATCTTCCAACTCTTCTATGGATAAGGGCGGCAATCCTTCTTTATAAAGTTCACTCCATTTTTCACGAGAGAATTTCTCAAAATTTCCAAATTCTTCCATTGTAATCTCCTTCAAGTTATTTCAGCTGCTTGAGCTTTCTATCTGTATAGATTCCTGCAGTCAGCGCGCCGTTTTCATTAAGCAATGTTCTTGTCGCTTGAACGAATAGAGACGCCGTAACAAGAAGTGCAAAGGATTCAACGGGGAGATTGCCGAACAAGAATAAAACGCCAAGCGTCACTGTTGTAGCTCCTCCACCCCAGTATATCGAAAAGAGACTGGAAAGGAGAATCATTGCGGTGAGCATGAAAAAGTACGAAAGCGAGGTGACTTCAACCCCTCTATCTAAAGCAATCATCGTGACCACCATAGCAGGAAAGAGTCCTCCGCAACCATTTTGCCCCATGAATAAACCCATTCCTCCAGATAGATGCGCAATTCTCGTATCCACGCTGAATTTCTCCGTTTGTGTCTTTACATTTGCCGCATAGGTTGCCATCGTGGAGTCAGTTAGAAAGCTGAGCACGAGTGGGAAGAGTGCTTTTTTCAAATACTCCAGTGGCTCCACTCCTACTGAATAGAGGAGGGCGAGGTTACAGATGAGGACGAGCGCCGCGCCCACATGAAATACTAAAATAAAGGGAAGGAGCCCTTTTAATGCAGAGAACGGCAAAAAGAGGAGGAAACTTGCAACGAGATAGGGAAGGAGGTACGGGAAAACCGAAAGGAGAGAGGTGGAAATCCCTTCGATGAGTTTTGAAAGCATGCGAATCCCTCCTTCAACCCCTTTCATACTTTCTCTTCCCACTGCATTTCGAGTCAATCGCTTACAACTTGCAAGAGCGAGGAGGGTTAGAACGATGCTGATGAAAATCCCTCTTTCTCCTAAACTTTGGAAAAAAGTCTCGATATTTGTTGGAAGAAAATTGGTGAAACTCTCAGTGAGGGACTCCGCTGAATAGCCTTTCATCAATTTGGATAATGTCTTTGCCTGAGTTTCTACCGCGGCAGTGTGGGGAAGTGCAGACAATTTTAATTGAAAGAACACCGTCAAAAGGTAGCCTATAATCGCTGAAACAGCAGTTGTCACAAGTACCGTTCCCCCGATTACCAAAATAGATTTTCCGGTCCGCTTGCTTTCAGCCGACTGGATTATTCCCTGACTCAATCCAAAAACAAGCGTTGGAATCGCCATAAATTGAAGAATATGCATATAATTATCTGAAAACACTCGCACGACAACTCCACTGAAAGAAAGAAGTGCTGTATTTTCTTTGAAAAATACTTTGACGAGTAGGGCGAGTGCAACACCTAAAATAACCGCCAATCCATGAATCATCCACTGTGTCTTTCCTTTTCTTTTTAAAAGGAAGAGCGGGAGCATGATGAGAGCAATTACAGATAATATAGATAATAAAACGAATACGTTCATAATTTCCTCCTAATAATTGAAATTTTACCGTATAGGCGTTTTCTTTTCAATCTTCCCTACGTCTAACAAAGCGTTTTCTGGTTATTCTTGTTATACTAAAATGGAAAGGAGGCCGCATGCATACAAATTGGAATTTCCATTCAAAAAACCAAAAAAATGTGAAGAAAAAAACCGCTCTGTTTCTTAAAGACGTTCCTGAACAGGTGTTAAAAAATAAACGAAAATATAATTTTCGAACGATTTCTCTGCCAGGGAGTCCTATCTATACAGAGGATATTCACCGTGCAAAGTCTATGCCGAATTTTGAGGATTTAACGAAAATCCGCCACCTTCCCATTTCTGGCGAGTTTCTCTACGGAGACTGGGGAGAACCTATTGATGGCATTGCGCCTGACATTCTCGTGCAACAAAAAAGCGCCTTGCAGATTGAACCTCGTATGGAGTCTTTCAAGGGGATGCATGCGCTTCAAGAAGGGGCAAAAAATATTCAGGTAACATTCGTTCCACCTGAAGAGAATCCTTTAATGATGCTGCATACGGACGAGTTTGAACGTCTGCCGAGCTCAGCAAAGGGCGTGGCGAAAATTACTTCCATCCCTTTCAATCCTACGGAGACTGAAGTCGAGTTTGAAACGACCACGGGATATAAGAGCGAAGGAGAGGTTCCTTCTTTCGCAGAGAAAACAGGGAAAACACGTCAAGTTTCTCTTACCGTACCGCATGAGGATGTGGCTTTTTTTACAGATGTAGAAGCAATCAACGAAGAATTCAGGGAGTATGCGCTCTTGCATCCCATCCCAAATAAACACCGTCCTCAAACAGAGAAACCAGGTGAATTCGCCCTTCCTCTTGAACTCGAAATTGGGAAAAAAAGGGTGTTTATCCCGTTTGAAATTGGGAAAAAAGAGTTTTTTGACTTCTCGAAAGATAGCGAGGAGTTAAAAGCAAATCTTACCAGCTCGTTCTCAACTGACGAAATCCATGAAATTCTAAAGGTAGCAGAAAAAAAAATCTTCTTCTTTCCTCCTGAAAAGAGTCCTGAAACAAAGGAAATGCGCCTAGGCAAATCTGAAGATTTTTTACAGAAGCTGATTGACTCCGGCTACACTCAGGAAAGCGCAAAAATGATACAAGCGGCAGCTGAAGTCGTCCATATGGAGCTGGTCTACGGAAAACCAGAAAACAAGTTTAATGATTTTTCTGGCGTGGCAAAAGATTTGGTTGAATTGAGAGAAAAACTGATTGAGCTCAAAACTTTTGATCATCAGCATATTGTGAAAATTATACAAAATGCACAGAAAATAAGTGATAGCCCATCCATTTTCGCCTGGAGTCGTAAAGAGTATTACACTTACTCCTGGTCGGAGAAAACGGGATATATTTGGAGCGGCGAGTATAAGACCACCTTCCATTGGTTTCCTCCACTTTATCAAGTTGGTTTGGAATATGAATATGCTTGGAAACTGAAAAGGACTTATTCTTATTCAAAAATCTTTGATTTTGACATTGAAATTCCACGTTACCTTGTTCGACAAGTCGAGCCGAAAACAAGGGTTGAAGTAACGCCGCTTTACTCTTTTAGCTATGACGTGGAAGAGTATGTCTGGGACGAACCTGAAAATAACGATTCATCACTTGAACAACTTCCCAAAAATCGATAGATCATTCGTACCCATACTAAACATTCTCCAATTGAAGGATAAATCACCCTAGCTTTCATCTCTGCGCCTTCATGCAGTATGAAAGCTATTTTCATTAAAATTTTACGTTTTTTTCATTTATGCTTTTTATGCATAATTCCTCACATGCATTTTTCTTGCAAAATAAATTTACTTGAAAGTCTGTTATACGAACACTTTTAGACTTTCGTACTCGCTTTTCTTGACTTTCGCTTAAGGTTTTCTTAATTTTTTTATGTTTTTCCTGTTTTTTTCAAAAATTTATTGGTTATATTAAAAAATGAAAACCTTTTCACACGTAAGCTTAAAATGAATTTATCATTATTTCGTTGTTATTATTAAAATTTCCCCTTTCTTTCATAAAAAATTCATTTTATAATAGGTGTGTAAAGAATGAATGATCCATTCGTAGTCGTATGCATCTTAAAGGGGGTTTCTAAATGTTACAATTATTCACTTCTCCAAGTTGTACAAGTTGTCGAAAAGCTAGAACTTGGCTGGTTGCTCACCACATTCCTTTTTCTGAACGAAACATGATGAACGAACCTCTTACTAGAGATGAGCTTAAACATATTCTTTCTATGACTGAAGATGGAACAACGGATATTATTTCAACAAGAAGTAAAGCCTTTGAAAAACTTGATAAGGATCTTGATGATTTAAATATTACGGAACTCCTTGCTTTGCTTGAAGAAACTCCTTCTCTATTGAGACGTCCAATGATGGTTGATGAAAAGCGCCTTCAGATTGGATTTAATGAAGACGAAATTCGTTGCTTCTTGCCTAGAGAAATCCGTCGAATCGAAATGCGCCATGCGCAAATGCTTTCTGGAATCTAATCCGGTGCAATGTATTGAATGACCAAATCGTACTGAATGTAGTGCGATTTTTTGGTAATCTACTACGCGCTCGCTTTCCTACAATGCTACATGTTAAGCGAACCTGCCCCGCCAATAGTGCCCAACTTGTTCATCCTTCGTCGAAAGGCCCCATGCTGGATGTGGAGGAGTATAGTGACAGGTAAACTTCATGGCTACTTACCGAATCGAAAAGCACCGTGCTGGATGGGCACGATGCTTGCTTTTTAACATTCATTTTTTCAAATGATAGCTATAATTCGCTACAACAATCTGTTCGCGGAAACTTAGGTAGTATCGAATTTTCAAACTGGTTTGGTTATGTAAAATACTTTGCCAAGCCTTATTCGGCACGAACTGAGGAACGATAACGGTCGTCGTATAATTGTGTTTCCTAGAATTTTTGCTGACTAAATCTACATAGCGGATTACAGGTCCTACGATTGAGCGGTAACTCGAATGAAGAACGCTCAAGCGAATATCAGGGAAATGGCTTTGAAATTCACGCTTAATCTCTTCTTCTTTCTCCTTGTTTTCATCCGTTGCCACGTGCATGGCAATCACATGGTCTCCTATACTCCTTGCATAGTTGATAGCCCCTATATCCACCTGAGTCACATTTCCAACCAAAACTAGAACGGTATTGCCTCTATATTCATGTTCCTCCGTTCTCTCCATCAACCGCAGTTGCTCGGCAACCCGAACATAATGGTCGTGAATACGATAGAAGATATAGAGAAGAACGGGCATGATGATGAAGAACGGCCAAATATCCGCAAGTCTGAAAATAAAGAGAATAATGATGATGGCAAATGAAATCAACGCCCCTAAAATATTCGGAATGGCAGTAAATCCCCAATTCCCACCGCGTTTCATCCAGTGACGAACCATTCCCGTTTGGGAAAGGGCGAAAGGAATAAATACACCGATAGAATATAGCGGAATTAATCTTTCTGTCGAACCGTCAAAGATGAAGAGGAGAAGTATTGCTCCTACGGCAAGTGTGATAATTCCATTTGAATACCCTAAACGGTCTCCACGTTCCATATACATATGCGGCATGTACTTGTCTTTTGCAAGATTGAAACTGAGCATAGGGAAAGCTGAAAATCCTGTATTTGCAGCTACTGCTAAAATCATTGCTGTTGAAAATTGAAAGAAAAAGAACAAGACGTTCTTTCCAAACACAGTGCTTGCAACTTGTGAAAGAAGGGTTACTTTTTCTAGTGGAACAATACCCAACCAATAGTTTAAGAATGTAATGCCCGCAAAAAAGATACCGAGGATAGTACTCATCATGACGAGGGTCATCGCCGCATTCGTTGCTCGAGGTTTTTTAAAAAAGGGTACAGCATTACTGATTGCTTCCACACCTGTTAAAGAAGCAGAACCGCTTGAAAAAGCTCTTAAAACGAGAGCAATAGATGCCCCCGGAATCACTGCGCCCACTGCACTCGTTGCGTGATAGGGCGAAAGACCTAGGAAAATTTTTGCAATTCCTACGACAATTAAGAGGAATGTCATCCCAATAAAACAGTAGACAGGAAACATGAGAAAACTTGCCGACTCTCTCAAACCTCTGAGATTCATAAGCATTAAGATAAAGACGATGACAACGGCAATGATCACCTGGTGCCCAAACAATTGTGGAATGGCACTGGTAATCGCTTCCGCCCCCGCTGAAACAGATACTGCTACTGTTAGCATATAGTCAATGAGGAGCGAGCCACCCGCCACTAAACCATAGTTCTTTCCTAGGTTTTCACTACTCACCTTATAGGCTCCTCCACCTTGTGGATAGGCGTGAATAATCTGTCGATAGCTCAATGTGAGGCTGACAAGAAGTACCACTACGCCCAGAGCGATTGGAATGGAATACCAAATCGCCGCCATAGAAACCGTAACCAATACGAGAACAATCTGCTCCGTTCCGTATGCAACACTTGAAAGTGCATCGCTTGAAAGCATGGCGAGCGCGGAAAATTTATTTAATTTGTGATTGTCCCCAGCGTCACTCTTCAGTGGTTTTCCAACTAAAATACGCTTAATATAGTCCATTTTTTTCCCCTACAGTTCTTGATAAAGTCAACACGTACAACTTTACAGTTTCTCCATTGCATTTTCAAATTTTTCTATAAGTTTTTCAAATTCAATGTTCAACTCACGAGCTGATTCTTCTGAATCATTTTTTAAAAATTTCACAGGTGTAGACCCCATATCAAATAATTGAACGGGTTTGAGGTCCTCCCCTTGCTTGGTCAATCGAATCTGAGGATTGAGAATTCCTGCACCGCAAGGATCAATCAAAGAGAATTCAAAATCATAATTCTCCTCATCAATCTTTCTCAAACGATAATTTCCATTTCCAATAAATTTCTTTTCATCTGTAAAATAATCTTGCAATGCTAAAAATCTTTCCGTATTGTTCATACTGCCTCCTAATTTTTGATGGCTTAGTTACTATGATTATAAACCAAAAGGCAAGATTGCGGTTTTCTTGACACATGATAATCCATCCGTATAATGTATTTTATTGCATTTGTTATATATATTGAAAAGGAGAGAAAATGGCAAAGAAATCTAAAATCGTAAAATACAATAAACAAAAAGAATTAATTGAAAAATATGCGAAACGTCGCCAAGAATTAAAAGAAGCGGGCGACATGGAAGGATTGAGAAAATTACCTATCGATTCAAATCCCAATCGTTTAAAAAATCGTGATGAAATCGACGGTCGTCCACATGCCTATTTAAGAAAATTCGGAATGAGCCGTATTAACTTCCGTAAACTTGCCTACCTTGGACAGATACCAGGAGTGAAAAAAGCGAGCTGGTAACACTAACTATTTCCTACTTAAACAGTGACATTACCTTGTTAGATTCAAAATAAAAAAGTGCTTGAAACTTCGTTTCAAGTACTTTTTTGAATCCATTTATTTGGAAATCTTTTCTAATCCATTCATGTAGGGAACTAAAACTTCTGGGATGGTTACACTTCCATCCTCATTTTGGTAGTTTTCAAGAATGGCTGCAACCGTCCGTCCAACTGCCAAGCCACTTCCGTTTAATGTATGGGCGAGTTTCACTTTCCCCTCTTCATCACGAAAACGAATTTTGGCGCGTCGCGCTTGGAAATCTCCACAGTTTGAACATGAAGAAATCTCTCTAAATGTATTCTGCGCAGGAATCCAAACTTCCAAATCATAGGTCTTCGTTGCGGAGAAGCCCATGTCTCCAGTTGAGAGTACGATGACACGGTATGTCAATCCTAATTTGGATAAGATGTTTTCAGCATTTCCAACCATTTTTTCCAATTCATCAAAACTGGATTGATCATCGGTAAATTTCACCATTTCAACTTTATTAAATTGGTGTAAACGAATGAGTCCTCGAGTATCACGACCGGCACTTCCCGCTTCACTGCGGAAACTTGGAGATAATGCAGTAAAGTAAATCGGCAATTCGCTCCCCTCAAGGATTTCATTGCGGTAATAGTTCGTCAACGGTACCTCTGCAGTCGGAATCAATGTAAGGTTAGAGTCCTGAATTTGGAAAACATCTTCTTTGAATTTCGGAAACTGCCCCGTTCCAAACATACTTTCATCATTCACCAAATACGGCGGAATCACTTCCACATAACCTTCTTTTGCATGCTCGTCTAACATAAAGTTGTATAGCGCTCGCTCCAGTCTAGCTCCCATTCCTTTGTAATAAAGGAAGCGCGCTCCACTCGCTTTTGCTCCACGCTCAAAGTCTAAAATGCCTAGTGCATCTCCAATCTCCCAATGCGGCTTGGGTTCAAATGAAAACTCCGGCGCATCCCCACTTCGGCGAATTTCTACATTATCCGCTTCATCCGCTCCAACAGGCACCCCAGGCGCTGGAATATTGGGCAATCTGGTGATGATTTTTTCAATTTTCCCATCAATTTCTGACAGCTTCAAATCCAGAAGTTTAATCTCCTGAGAAGTGGATTGCATTTCAGAAATGACCGCACTCGCATCTTCTTTCTGACGTTTTTTTAGAGAAATTTGTTCTGAAGCTCGGTTGCGAACTTGCTTGAGATCTTCAACTTTCACTAAGTTTTCACGACGCAAAACGTCCAATTCCTTCAATTCTTCAAGTGTCTCTTTCTCCACTCCACGTGTGGAGAGAAGTTGACACGTTTCATCAAAGTTTGATCTGATTAATTTAATGTCTAACATCTAATAACTCCCATCCCAATTTGTATTTATCATAACAACAGAACCCTACATTTTCAAGCAAACGCCGCTACTGTATTTTCAAACAAGCGAAGACGTGCTCTAAAAGGCTCATGCATGTCTAAGCATATGCGCTACTTATGATTGGTTCGCCTCGCCTAAAAATCGTTCTGCCATATCCGTTCATAAATGCCTACTTATGATAAGGTTCGCCTGCATTGATACGGAAACTCCTATACACTTGCTCTAATAAAATGAGTCGCATGAGCTGATGCGGGTAGGTCAACCTCCCAAAGCTAATTGCAACATCACTCCGCTTTTCCAATTCATCGCTCGTCCCCAGACTCCCCCCGATGACAAAGGTTAATTTACTCTTCCCTTGAATTCCAAAGTCGTCTATACGCTTCGCTAGCTCCTCACTCGTCAAGAGACTCCCCTGAATGGACAAGTGAAAGACGACTTCATCGTCACGAATTTTCGATAAAATATGCGCCCCTTCTTTTTTCTTAATCATTTCCTTTTCAGTTTCGCTCAGTTTCTCCGGCGCTTTTTCATCAGGAACCTCGATTAACTCAAGCTTTACGTATCCTTTTAATCGCTTGCTATATTCTTCAATCCCCATTTTTAAATACTTTTCTTTTAATTTCCCCACACTGATGATTTTGATTTTCATCCGTCACCTCGCATTCGCTATTCTTATGCACGTCTTTATTTTCACATCTCGCACTTTTGTGCGCTTAATTTTCTCCGCTTTTAAAGACTTTACATAAATTTAAGACAGAAACTTCCGTTTTAAGTTTCATTTAAGTCTTTTGCTATACTATGATTAGTATAAAGCAAATTCAATAAAATGGAATGGAGAAAAATATGAGCAAGAGCAATTTTATTACAGGTTTAGTTGGCGGAGCAGTTGGCGCTGCACTTATACTCGGTGGAAACGCTGTTTTCAATCATGCAGTCGACAGCGTTAATCCAACACAGAATGATGTCACAAAAGTGGATACGCAAACGCTTAATATCGATACTGGAGTCGAAAAGGCAGTCGAAAAGGTAAAATCTGCAGTCGTTTCTGTGATTAATCTACAAGCACCTCAACAGTCTCAAGATGATGTTTGGGGAAATTTGTTTGGCGGGGAAAATCCAGGGAAGAAGGAAGACGCAAAAAAGACAGACCTTCAGCCTGCGAGCGAAGGAAGTGGAGTCATCTATAAAAAATCTGGTGGGAAAGCCTTTGTTGTAACAAACAACCACGTGGTTGCAGAAAATGATGGGATCGAAATTCAATTGTCAAATGGTAAAAAAGTAACTGGCACGGTCGTTGGAACAGATCCTTACTCTGACTTGGCAGTGATTTCTATACCAGATAAAGATGTAAAAACAGTGGCGACCTTTGGGGATTCTTCCAAATTAAAAGTGGGAGAACCTGCAATTGCGATTGGAAGTCCTCTTGGAACTGAGTTCGCCAATACAGTGACGAGTGGAATTGTTTCCGCACTTGCCAGAAATGTGCAAAACACAAACGACCAAGGGCAGCTTACCGACATTAATGCGATTCAAACAGATGCAGCAATTAATCCTGGAAATTCGGGTGGTGCATTGGTGAATATTGCAGGACAAGTTATCGGGATTAACTCAAGTAAAATCGGTAACAGCGGAAGCGGAACGAGCGTCGAGGGAATGGGATTCGCCATTCCAAGTAGTGATGTTGTCAAAATCATCAACCAATTAGAAAAAGACGGCACAATCAAACGGCCTGCAATCGGTATTTCTTCTCTCGCATTGAGCGACTTGACGAATAAGCAGATTGAAAGCTTGAAACTTCCGAAGGATATTACCTCTGGAATTTTGATTGCTACTGTTGAAAAAGATTGGCCTGCAGCTAAAGCTGGAATTGAAAAATACGATGTACTCACTGAAGTGGATGGGAAAAAAATCGACTCTGTGACCTCTCTACAAACCATCTTGTTCTCTCACAAAATTAACGACAAGGTGAATGTGGTCTTTTACCGCGATGGGAAGAAAAAAAATGCAACTCTTCACTTAACAAAGGAGTATAGCAAACTTCCAAGTAGCACTACGACAACTCCTGAGCAACAACCAGGCAACAGCGGAAACGGAAGCAGTGGAAATGGCGAAGGCGGAAACTCTTGGCCTTGGTAAGGAATAAGCGGAAACTCCATCTAACTGGCTACGTCCTAAAAGTAACATCTGACATGAGTTTATGGCTTATAATCAAAGACCTCAAGCTGAGCTTGGGGTCTTTGGTTTGCATGAACTCTTCCAACAGTAAGCGACCTAGACCTAGATGGGATACCTGACACGCCTTAAATTTTGGTGCGTTGTCTTTAAAAAGGATATAGATCTTGCACGACTTCTCCATCCTCATCATTCCTTTTTAACTCACTTGAAAAATGCTCTTCATCCGCATTTCGGCATTCGCCATCTTGGGGTTGAACAGAAGACGGAGGTTGGGATTCCACTTGAGATTGGGGTTGTTCTTGAACGGGGAGTTGGTTTTGCACTTGTGATTGCTCTTGGAATGTCACTTGAGATTGCACTTGATTTTGAGCGGAGAATTGCGAATGTGCATGGACGTGATACTGAGGTTGAGTTTGCCCACTCGATGGAAAAAGATACCGACCCTGCCGAGAATTTCTAGAAACTCCTGCCTCCCCAAGATTTTCTTCAGAAAGTTTTTCCATCCGCTTCCTCACCACTTCCTTAGGTTCAATAAAGTGGAAGTCGCTACATACAATATCCGTGTAGTATTGCGTGTGCCCTTCTTTTACGACTCTTGAGGTCCGGATTTCTCCAGTGAGCCCTACAAGGGTGCCCTTGCAAAAAAACTGAGAAAACACCTCCGCCCGCTTGCCCCATATTGTGCAGTTCAAAAAGTCGGTTGGGATATGCCCAGATTCGTCCTTGTAGCGTCTTGGAATCGCGATGGTAAATCGGGCATAGCTTTTCCCATTTGTTAATACGGCAATCTCTGGCGTTTTCGTTAAACGCCCAACTAAAAAAACAGTATTCATATTCCTACCTCCTTCATTCTGTAAAAATATACGCAAGTTTCCCAAATTCAAGGTTTTAATTTCAAATAAAATTCTGTACATGTTAAAGTGAGTAAAACGGGAGGGAATGTAAATGACCTATATTCATGATCTTTTTGAATTTTTTAAAAAAACCGGGAAATACTTCCGAGATGTTCTCTGGTTGCATACCTTTTTAGTCGTGCTCCTCATACCTTTTGTGGTATTTGTTTTCAGAAACTTTCTCCAAGCGAATACTATTTATTATTTATCAAATGACAATTTGCTCTCCATCATTATACAAAAGCCGTTTGTAGCTTTTGCAATCCTGCTCTTTTTCTTATTTGTGGTGGGCATTTTTTACTTCCAGTTCAACTACTTGATTATCGCAACGTATTGTATCGAGCTGAAGAAAAGAATCGGTATTTTAACTTTGGTTAAACTTACACTCAGACAATTTAAAAAAATCAGACTTGGGTATACGAGTTTTATCCTTTTTTACTTTTTCCTCCTCCTTCCCATCATTGGTCAGTCGAGTCGTATGGACATCATCTCAAACATAAAAATCCCTGCATTCATTCTTGACTTCATCTTTACCAATCGAGTGCAGTTTGTCGTGAGTTTTGTACTCTTTTACATCCTCTGTCTCTATCTTGCACTGCGTTTGATTTATACACTTCCGCTTGTCACGTTGAAGGATATGCGGCTGAGAGAAGCCGTCAAAAAGAGCTTTGAAGTGACGAAGAAAAACTTTTTCCGACTTACGCTCACTTTTCTTGGCGTATTGCTCGTCTTATTTCTCTTCTTCGCCATCTCGATTTTCTTTCTTATTCTTTTGCAAATGCATATCGAGTTGAATGTGCCAAATATTTCTTTACTGAGCGGAAGCCTCATTATGACTGTGGTTCAGTTCATTACCCTTATCAATATCGTGCTATCAACGATTGCCTATTTCTTTGTGCTGGTTCGCCATCTGGATAAGATTGGAGAGTTACCCCCTTTTCCTGAAACCATCAAAATCAAAAACGTACCCAGTCGCAAGGGGCGCATTATCAAACGGGCGATTCTCGTTCTTTCTGCAGGAATTCTTACCGCTATTGTCGTTCAGTACAACCAAGGTTTTCTTAAGGAAAACGACATGCCCATCCCAGAAACCTTTTCTCATCGCGGGGTGACTCGGGGCGTGGGGGTTCAAAATACGATTCCTGCTTTAGAAAACGTCCATCGCTATGCGCCAGATTATGTTGAAATGGATATTCAATACACCAAGGATAAACAATTTGTTCTTATGCATGATGGAAATCTGAAGAACCTTTGTGGAGTGAATAAAACTGTCCATCAGCTCACCTTAAAAGAGATGACGGCACTCACTGCTAGCGAACATCATCAAAGCGCGCCAGTTCCAAGCTTCGATGCGTATTTGCAAAAAGCCAATGCGCTTCATCAAAAACTTCTCATCGAACTGAAAATTTATGTTCCTTATGATGAAAAAATGGTCGATGACTTTGTTGAAAAATACCATGACAATATAATAAAGAATGGACATCATATCCATTCACTCTCCTATCCGATTATCGAGCGCATCAAAGAAATCGCACCTGATTTAAATTGTTCCTTTATTCTCCCGTTTAATATTATCGGGCCGCCCATCAGTCATACAAATGCCTTTACAATGGAGTATTCAACCTTGAACTCTGGTTTTGTGAAGAGCGCCCATCATGATGGCAAAAAAGTCCTTGCATGGACGGTCAATGACATGGACAGCATTGAGAGAATGCGTTCGTTTGATGTAGATGGAATTATTACGGATGACATGCAGACGTTAAACCAAGAAATTAAAGAAGCCCCATTGAAGATGAAGTATTCTGAAAAAATCCTCATCTACTCAACAGGTCGCGA
Source organism: Streptococcaceae bacterium (assembly GCA_031279745.1). GTDB lineage: Bacteria > Bacillota > Bacilli > Lactobacillales > Streptococcaceae > Pilibacter. The sequence continues at coordinate 18,066 of JAITHN010000026.1, read as the reverse complement.
TGTTGCGGAATAGTGCTTGCCTCCCTTTGAGCGAAAGCTGATCGCGCTGGGAGTTTTCCAGAAATCTTCAGTCGTACGCCTGTACAAACTTATCCATAAAAAAAACGCCATGGTTTGAAAGTCAAAACCATGGCGCTTATGCTTATTTTCCGTAAATGATACTTTGAACTGTTGATTTATCGAGGCTTCTTAGAATTTGTAAGAGTAACTCCTGAGCACTTTCAAAATCTTGAATCGCCCACATTGTTTGATGTGAGTGGATATATCTTGCGGGAACTCCTATTACCGTACTTGGAATTCCGTTTCCTTTCAAATGTGCAGCACCTGCATCCGTACCACCTTTCGAAACATACCATTGAACGGGAATCTTATGGGTGGATGCAGTATCCAATACAAATTCTCGCATATTTTTCAACATAATATGCCCTGGATCAAAAATACGAATGAGAGAACCTCTTCCAAGATAGCCATAGGCTTCAGAGTCTCCGTTTAAATCATTTGCAGGGCTTGCATCTACCGCAAAGAATAAATCTGGTTGGAATTGAGTCGTTGAAACTTGTGCGCCTCTAAGCCCCACTTCTTCTTGGACGTTGGCACCTGCAATCAAAGTATGTGGAAGGGTTTCATCTTGAAGAGTACGAAGCGCTTCCAGTACCATCGTTACTCCATAACGATTGTCCCATGCTTTTGAAATAATATTTTTCTGATTTGCAGTCATGATCGTTTCCGTCTCCGGAACAATAAAGTCCCCTTGACGAATCCCAAAGCTTTCCGCTTCTTCTTTTGAGTAGAAACCTGCATCAAAGAGTACATCGTCTACTTTCAATGGTTTTTGACCAGATGTCCCTCTTAACAAATGAGGAGGAACAGACCCAGAAATCAGAGGGATTTTCACTCCTTTTCTCGTGATTAACGTCCAACGCTGCGCTTCTACAACATTTGGATTCCAACCGCCAAGAGGAACAATGTGAAACATCCCATTTTTTGTAATGCGGCTGACCATAAAGCCGACCTCATCCATATGTGCTGCCACCATAACTCTTGGCGCATCTTTCTGGTTGTGTTCCTTTATTCCGAAAATACCACCTAATCCATCGGTTTCCACACGGTCAACGAGGGGGGTCATTTCCTGACGTAAATAATTTCTTACTTCGTCCTCAAGCCCTGGAGGAGCTTGAAGCTCTGTCAATGTTTTTATTCGATGAAAAAGTCTTTCGTCCATAGTCACTCCTTAACTTCCGATTTTTTTATTATACCTTTTTCCTCCCCTTTTGTCACAGTTTCGAGCACTACTTATGGTAAAATAGATTCACGATAGAGGGAGGGGACTATGAAAAAAAATGAAGAGCAGCTTCTAGGTTTCGGATTGGGTTGCGGATTTGCATTTGGTTTAGTTACAGGACTTACTTCCATGAAAGCTTACAAAGAAAAAAAACTTACGAGCCAGCGAATCTTGAAAAAAGTGAAGAAACATTTTTCTACAAATGGAGAGATTCAAGCGAGTTGGATTTTCCAAGAAGTTCAAGAATTTCAACAGTTGGATCTTTCCATCCCAGTTTTTGAAGGAGGAATCACTCGTTTAACAGGTGAGCAGATCACGACTTACAAATTCCTAGCAGATGCAAAAACAGGGACGCTCGTTCACATCGAAGAAGTTGAGGAGGAAGATGCTTAAATCATGATCATTCCAAATAGTTATGAGAAAATCGCAGAATGGATAGAAACAAAAGATGTCGTCCTATTCTTTACCGCAGGTTGGTGTGGCGACTGCCGTTTTATCCATCCTCAATTGCCTGAAATCGAGGCGGAATTCCCTGAATTTACTTTTGTTGAAATCGACCGTGATAAATTTATCGATTTGGCGATTCAGTGGGATATTTTCGGCATTCCAAGCTTTGTCGCTCTTAGAGAAGGTAAGGAAGTCGGGCGATATGTCAATAAAGAAAGAAAGACGAAAGCGCAGATCACGGAGTTTCTTAAAGGATTAAACAGGTGAGTCTATGGAACAAGAATATTCAAACATTTTAGTCGGGATTGATGGAAGCCCTCAGGCAAACTATGCCTATGAATGTGCGATTGAGATTGCAAGACGGAATCATGCGAAAATCTATGCCGTTACCATTCTCCAAAATTCAACCTACGACCTAGTTGGCTTTGGACAGGTGAGCGAAAGTGCCAACGAACACTTGATTCAAGAATTTACTCGTTTGCATGCTGAAATCATCGATTGGGCGCATGGCATTGATTTTCATGACGTTGAATCAAAGATCATCCATGGAAATACGAGAGAGTTGATGACACATTTACTTCCAGAAAAATATTCCATCGATTTAATCGTTGTTGGGCAGAGCGGATTAAATGGTTTTGAACGTTTTTTCATTGGAAGTATTGCTGATTACATCATTCGCAAGGCACCGTGTGATGTCATGGTCATTGGACCACAAAAATAAAAATACAGGAGTACCTATGATTTTTTCTTATAATAAACACGCAGTTGGAGATGTTTTACTTATTTTGGTCAAAAACGACGGGAGAAATCCAGTTGATTTTGAAAGACGTGGACGCGTTTCACGTGTTTTCCTGAAAGAAACTGGTGAAACGGTTGCTTGGAATATTTTCGATGCTTCCGAAATCCTAACCTTCACTCAACCTGATGGGCAAATTACCCTTGATGAACGAGAGGTTGAAATTCTAAACAAGGAATTGAGTCAAAATGATTTTTCTGAGCGAATCATCTCAGACACTACACCAAAATTTGTCATTGGGCGTGTTCAAGAACTCGTTCCTCACCCTGATAGCGATCATTTGAATATCGCTCAGGTGCAAGTTGATCATGGCGAAGTTCTTCAAATTGTTGCTGGCGCACCAAATATTGAACAGGGCCAACTTGTCGTTGTCGCAAAAGTCGGCGCCATGATGCCTAACGGACTGATTATTTGGGAAGGAGAACTCCGAGGAGTGGCAAGTTTCGGAATGCTCGCTTCGCCTAGAGAGTTATCTCTTCCAAACGCCCCAGACGTTCGTGGAATCCTCGTTTTAACAGAAGATCAGGCAACCGTCGGCGAACCGTTTGATGCTACAAAACACTGGAACAAGTAGTTTCCAAAGCCTGACTGAGCAGAGTGGAAGCGCAACTAATTTACAAACAAAGCGCACTGAATGTGTAACGACCTCCTAAAGATAGACCAAAAATCTAACTTTAGGAACTCACAACATGTTCAGTGCGCTTTTTGCTTAAGCATATGGATTACTTTTCAAAATATTTTTCCCTTTGGGCGAAACGTTCTTCTCCAAGTTGAATCAATCGTTCAATCAAATCTGCATATTCAATCCCCATATTTTTCCAAAGAGATGGATACATTGAAAACTGTGTGAATCCAGGCATGGTATTCAATTCATTGAGGAATAACTCGCCATCCTTCGTTAAGAAGAAATCACAGCGAGCAAGTCCGCTTCCATCTAGAATTTTAAATGCACGTTTTGCATAGGTTCTTGCAAGTGCCATTGTTTCTTCAGAAATTTCTGCTGGAATCGCCATCGTAATTTTATTATCAATGTATTTTGCATTGTAGTCGTAAAAAGCAACGTCTTTCACGATTTCTCCTGGAAGAGTTGTTTGGATGTCTCCGTTTCCAAGCAAACCTACTTCGATTTCTCTAGCATCCACCCCTTGTTCAACGACCACACGTCCATCATATTCAAATGCCACTTGTATGGCATCTTCAAGTTCCGCTATATTCTCAGCCCTCGTAATTCCCACACTTGACCCCATGTTTGAAGGTTTCACAAACATCGGGAATTTTGCGATCCCAAGACAGCGTTGAATCACTTTTTCCTTCTCTTCTTTCCACTCAACTGCGCTCACTGGAACGAAAGGAACTTGAGGAATTTTGGCAATCTCTAGTAAGTATTTTGTTAGAATTTTATCCATTCCATTTGCACTTGCCATCACCCCGCACCCTACATAAGGCATGCCAATGGTTTCAAAGAATCCTTGAATCGTTCCATCTTCTCCCATTGGTCCATGAAGAAGTGGAAAGGCGATCTCGCCTAAGTCACTAATCACGCTAGGGGATATGATTTCCCCTGTTGGCTGGGAAGCTTCCTCGCCATACGTTAAATGCAGCTGGTTTTCTTCTAGAGGTGGAGCTGTGTAGACCGGTCCTTTCACCCAGCTTCCTTCTTTTGAAATAAAAACAGACTTAACCGTATATCGGCTATAGTCAATCGATTTCAAAACACTGAATGCCGTTAATACAGAGATTTCTCTCTCAGCTGATCTTCCACCATAAATAACAATAAGATTTTTCACTATCTTCCTCCACTATAATTTGACTGAATGATGTCGATAAGTTTTTGCTGGAATACATCATGATTCTCTTTTGTAAAAGGTTTTGGACCTCTTGTTCGATTCCCATTTTTTCTATCCAATTGATGTAAAAATCGGCTTTGTAGAAGTGAATCTATATTCCCAGAAGTATAGATAAACCCTAGTTGATGCAATGGAAGCGCGCCTTTTCCTAGTACAAGAGATGCCAATCCATAGTCTTGCGTGATGAGAATGTCATTTTTCTGAATCAGCTGAACAATCTTGAAATCCGCCGCATCTCTTCCCGCATCTACATACACGAGTTTCACATTTTCAGGAACTTCCTTAGATGAATAATGGTCAAGACTTGTCACTAATACTACATCAATGCCGTATGCACTGGAGATTTCAAAGACGTCTTCTTTTACTGGAGAACCATCCCCATCAATATATATTTTTCTTGCCATTAGAGTTCTCGCCTACCTTCCACTGCTTTTGCAAGCGTCACCTCATCTGCATACTCAATATCGCTTCCGACGGACAAGCCATGAGCTAGTCTTGAAACTGTAATCCCTGATGGCTTGATTAACCGAGAGAGATACATGGCAGTCGCTTCACCCTCTGTATTGGCATTGGTTGCCAAAATAACTTCTTGAACCTCAGGATTGTGCAAGCGTTGAAGTAGACTCGCAAGGTTTAAATCATCTGGCCCAACGCCTTCAATTGGAGAAATCACTCCATGAAGAACGTGGTAATACCCGTGATAGTTACGCATCTTTTCCATTGCTAAAACATCTTTTGTCTCTTCAACCACCAAAATCGTTGAGCCATCTCTTGAATTGTCTTTGCATATATCACAAGGGTCGTCCTTAGTTAAATTCCCACAAATGGTGCAGTAGCTTAAATCCCGTTTAGCAGAAAGGAGGCTTTTGGCGAAAAGTGCTACATCGTCTTCATCCATCTCGATTGAATAAAAAGCTAAGCGTGTCGCCGTTTTTTGTCCAATCCCAGGAAGCTTTAGAAAACTATCGATAAGTCTTGCTATCGGCTCTGGATACATGTGTCCCTCCTTAAAAATCAATACGCTTATTATAGCACTTCTCCATCACTCCGATAAGCTTTTTCTTCTTAAAAAAACACTTGAAATCGATGCCTTCGACTCCAAGTGTTCACGTTTATTCAAGACTTTGTTTGTTTTTTCGAATAAGGTAAACGGGAATTCCAAGTCCTGTAACCACAATCCCAATTAGTGCAAGAATGGGTTGTGTGAGAAGCGTAATCCCCATGATTGTTACTGCTCCAATCAAGGCGATGATTGGAATGATAGGATATCCCCAAACTTTATACGGTCGGTTGACATCTGGCAGCCTTTTCCTAAGGATGAACACTGCCTGAAAGAGTAAGAAGGAGAATATCCAAGTCACAAAGATGAGTAAATCTGTTAATAAGTCAAAACTTCCGACAAACATCATCCCAATCGAAAGACTGATAATAAGGAGAATGGATGCAAATGGACTTCCAAAACGATTTAATTTCACCCATTGTTTAGAAAACGGAAGAATCCCTTCTTCTCCAAGGGCAAACGGAACGCGTGACCCCGTCAAAGTATAGCCATTTGCAGTTCCATACACACTAATCAAGATTCCAATGGTCACGAGTTTCCCTCCGTGTTTTCCAAAGAGAAGAGAGGCGACCTGTGACGCCGTGTTTTGATTTCCTGCAATTTCACCGATAGGTAGGTAATTCAAGAAAACCATACTAATCGCAATATAAAGGAAAGTAATCATGAGTAATCCAGAAACAATGGCACGAACCAAATCCTTCTCAGGACGTTTCATCTCCCCTGAAATATTTCCAACACTCATCCAACCATCAAAGGCAAACATACTTGCTAAAACAGCACTTGCAAGTGCAGTTAATAACGGTTTGTCCCCTCCAGCTTGAACGGGGAAAAGCGAAACTTCTACTGGTCCTTGATGAAGAAGTCCAAAGACTATGATGAGGACGACTGGAATAATTTTTAAAACGGTCGCAATTTGCTGTACAACTGCTCCTGCTTTTGTTCCAAAAAGATGAACCAATAGTTGCATCAGTCCGACTCCTATGGCTATGGGAAGCTGAAAGTCTTTATCAATTCCTAGCAAGTTTACGGCTTGCGTCCCAAAAATGATAGAAAGCGCTGCGATGTTTGCAGGATAGTAAATTAAAATTTGCCCCCAACCAAATAAAAAGCCGACCAATTTCCCATAAGTGTGTTCGAGATATTTAACTGCACCACCTGTTTCTGGAAACATTGTTGCCAATTCTGCAACAGTGAGTCCTGCTGCAACCGTAAATCCACCGCTCACCACCCACGCAAGAATGTTCAGACATGCTGAATGGGTCAATGCCGTCATCGATGCAATCTAAAAGAATACTCCTTCTCCAATGACGATCCCTACAACCGTCGAAAATGCTGTAAAAAAATTTAGTTCTTTTTTCATAAGCCCCCCCTATCTATTCATACAGTATAAAATAGAAAAAATAACAGCGCTATTTTTTAATATCCGCTTTGAAAAAAAAACGCGAAAACGTTCGTCTTATACACACTTTTCTAAGTCTTGCCCGCTACGAACGAACTCCTCACAATCGATAACGTTGCCTTCAATAGGAACATGAAGCCAGAGCCATGCGTAAAAGTAAAAAGACGGGTGGAATAGACCACTCGTCTTCATAAATTTTTAGGCATCTTGAGTCAAAAATGAATGTTTTGCATATATCCGTTATATGGATTCGACAATCGTCCAATCTACGACTCCTTTGAACTCTCCTGCCCCCATCTGAATGTTAACATTTGCAAGGACACCATGGTTTTTATCAAATGAAATCGTTGAATCGGTATTGAATTTTCCGACACTGACCCCAGAGCTCGTGCGGGTAAGAACCCAACTATTCAACGCTTTCACAGAACCGTCTAGCTCCTTCATGACAAGCGGTTGAATCGTCTTCCCCTTAGCATTCACCATATCCGTTTGAGTACAGCTAATTTGAAAACTTCCATTGGAAACAGACCGGTCATCTCTCACGTTGATTTTTATGATATTGTTTGCCTCTACCGGATCATTTCTGGAAGCAAGAAAATCCCCTTCTCCGACCGCTTGGTAGATTTCGTTCAGTCCATAATTGTAATATAACGTATTGGATGGTTTTTCAATCCACCATACCGACTGATTTTTGAATACAATCGCTTTGGACTCTTTAAAACTCTTTATGGTTGTTGCATTTGGAAAGAGGGTGTTCACTGTCGCAAAGTCAGCATCGGTTACCGTGCTTGTGTCGACTGCTCGCACTAAACCACTCAATTGCGCTTCGCTTGCCGCAAATTGATCCTCATTCATTTCAACATCATCATCAATTGGAGCTGTGACCGAATAGGCGTAAGCAGCCATCCCTTGGGCACATTGAATCTTTAGATTCTTATAGCTACTTCCAAAAACCGAATTGTTTGTCGAACTCCGAAATGCGGCATAACGAGGATTATTCAAGATTATTTTAGAATTCGTTGCATTCGGTGTTCCAGAAAAAATCCGTCCATTTCCTCTTGAAAAATCAATATAACTCCCCTCTTCGGCGGTAATTGTACATTTCCCACTTGATGAATAGGTAAACAAATTCCAATTCCAATTTCCTTTAGAAGTGAATTTCGCATTTTTTGCAACGTTGAGTTGAATACTGGAAAAAGTTGTGGTCGTAAAATTTCTGCTGCTTCCCGTGGAGTCAATATTGAACTCTCCTCCAACATTGATTTCTAACGGTGCAAGTAAACCTCCTACAAAAAGCCCTCCATTCGTTCCCCCACTATCTGTCAGGTTAAGGCGAGCTCCTGCGGGGACTTTGATGAATGCAGGATTTGAACTGGAATAACTCGAATTAATAATGGAATGGCTGTCATTATTGTTTTCAATCAGTATGTTCGTTGTCCCATCTGTTAATTCAATTCCCACTGGACCTTCCAACAATTCTTGCGCTTCTTTTGCCCCTTTTGGATAGATAATATTGTTGTTGCCAGATAAAAGTAATTTATTTCCTGTTCCCGAACAGTAAAGTAGTTGCCCCCACTTCCCTGCAACATAATTGACATTCTCGAGCTTTACTGTAATCCCGTTTTTACTTGAAACATAATAGATTCCGTAATACTCTCCAGTCAAACTCGGGGCATTTGCATTTACTCCCCGAATTATTTTGGAGGCATCCTCCGTTCCAATCGGAGAAGTTCTGTCCAAGTTTCCAATATTCATATTTTTAAAGGTAATGGTTTGATAGGCACCTGTACCCCCTAAAGAATTTCCGTTGTTAGAGGAATCAGTTCCATAAGTATAACGATTCCCGTTTCCATTGATGACCACCTCAAAAGGGGATGACGCCGTTCCTGCTTTCGTAATCTGTAATTTCCCATCCGTTTGGTTGGCGTTGGTACAATAAATGTCGTTTTGAAAAACGAGTTCTGGAGGAGTTGAGGTGATAGCGGGTTTCGCTTGGGTCGCCGCCCCACCGTTCAGAATCGAGATCGCATCCGCAATATCTTTTTTATTCGTGACTAACGCTCTACCTTGACCGTCTACGCTATAAGCTTTTGCCGTCTCTGCTTTCCCAATCAAGACGAGAAGAAGAAACGAAAACAAGAAGATGTACCGAAAACCAAAAGTTAAACTTTTTTTATTCAGCATTTTCCTCTTCCTCCTCCTCTTTTTTTCTGCGTTTCCATATTATGATAAAGAAAAGAAATGTTGCGAAGGCGGCACCCATTGCAGCAAATAGGAAAGTATGTTTTGAAGCGGTTTTCGCCTCCATATGGAACCCAGTTCTTGGAATATCCGTCGAGCCCTCTACGTCTTTCAACGTTACGTCAAAATCTCTCTCTAAAACCCACTCTTTCCCCGTCTGTAAGGTTGCGACGATTTTGAGGTGGTAACTTCCCGTCTTTAATTTTCCAGGATCAAAATCAAGATAATAAGGAAATTGGGTGTTTGGCGCAATCACTGCCTGGTCTTGCTCTTGCTCTTTGACTAAGATTCCAGTTTGCTTATTCGTCATGGTACAGACCCATTTTAGTGGGCCGATCGCCGCACTTGTTGGATTTTGAATGAGCGATTTTACTTTGATGCGGTTATGCTGCTCCTCACCCACTACATCCAGTAGCTTTAAATCTCCCTCAACCAAACCATCATTTTGAGTGAGTTTTACGCCTTTTACATAAGAAAATCGGTTCACATATCCACTTGTTTCCTTCTCGGCTGCGTTCAATTCTCGCCGAACGTGGATGCCTCCTAAAACCATGCCATTGAATCGCTCATTTGGAATCTTAAGATGGATCACCACTTTTTTCCTTGACGTAGGAGGAATCGTTACCTTCCTCCTATCAACTTTCGCCATTTTGCTAAATACGAATCTCATCGATTTGTCTAATTCTGGATTTTTCTGACTGTAATTGATATTCAATGCTGGGTTCGTTGTTGCTGTATTCGCATCGACCGTGAAACTTGCATCTTGTTTCGACGTGTTGTTAATGAAGAGTTCGATGTCAAATTCTTCCCCAGGTTTCACCCTCAAATCAAAGTAACTTTTCTTTTTATCCAACTGATGATTTGACGTTACCGCTTCAATATTATACTCCGCATCTGCGAATGCAAGATTCCCTAAGAAAAAACAAGCAAACACGATCCCCATTATCGTTAGTCCTTTTTTCATATTCTCCCCCATTTTGTCTTAATATTTACGCGAAAAGCGAATCGTTTACTATTCGCTTTCCCCATACTTATTAAGGCGTTACCGGCGTTACACTATCGACCAGTGTATAATCTATCACGCCTTTGTAATCTCCGGCTTTCGTTTGATCAGTTGCTCCGAATGTGATCTCTCCGTTAATATTTCCTGATACATGTAGCCCTAGAGCATCTACTGCCCCTGTTGCAACGGTTGGTTCCTGCCCGTAAATGTCTACTGCACTCGTTCCAGTTACTTTTGCACTTGTCACTCCAGAAATCGCTGTTGATTCATCACCGACTTGTACTTTTAAGAGACTCGTTGGCAGTTTTTCTGTCGGGTCTATGCTCGCAGAGTTTCCATTCAAGTATAAATCTCCAGCTTTTGCAGTGATATACCATCCTTTGTCTCCTCCACGAAGGTCAAGAACCGCTAAGGTTTTTGCATCTGCCAATTGCGCTGGTTTATTCGCAACCAATTCTGTTGCCGACTTCGTTTGAGAACTTAGACCAAGTGTTGCACTCCCAAAGTCTAAAGCATCGCTACTTGCAAATGTCAGCGTTCCAGGATTGAGCTTCAAAATCGAGTCCGTCGATGTCTTAATAATCGCATCCCCTTCTTTTTGAGCCGCGCTTGCACCTGATGCACAGAGTATCGCTGCTGTTGCACACAATCCAATCGTTAACCCTTTAATTCCTTTTTTCATTCACTTCTCCTCCTAATGTATACTCCATTTATTATTGAAAAAATTTTGAACCCTTAGTCTATCTCACCGTTATATGCATCGGTGATTTGCCAATTGGTCACAATCGAATAATCCCCTACAGGAAGACCTTCTTCCATCTTTATTCCGATTGTACCGACTCCCCAAGTCAATAAATATCTTGAGGCATTGCTTTTATTGATTTGGATTAATGGTTGAAAATCCGCCTCCACTGCTTCATCTTTATCCCTCAACAAATGTAAAGGTTTACATTTGTGGATGCAACTCTCTGGTAATTGCTTTCCATCAGCCGAGAACTTTGCTTCTTCAGGATCTAAAATAAAGTCTGTTCCTGAACTCTCTATTTTCATATCTTCTTGATTTAGATTATTTGTGAGCTCAATATTTACCAAAATCGTAAACCCATGTTCCTTCTGCGCTCGATGGTCATCGATCACGAGTGACAAAGGCTCGGTGTTTCTTATCTCTTCCACTTCCTGATTTTCCAAGAAGCTTCCGTACTCCACACGTTTTGTACTTTGTAACGATAATCCGCCCAATAGCGTCAGCTTCGTTTCAGTTGTTTCCGCAAGAGCAACACTTGGAACTTGTGAAAACAAGAGAAACAAAGCACTCATTATGTAAATCCTCCATTTCATCCATCTCCACCTCTTCCTTTTTTGATAAACCCCTCTAAGGCTAACAAGATGAGAAGGACGCCCATAAACGTGATCCAAAAGGAAGGAGACTCTCCAAAATGCCCTAATTGCGAGATTGTGCTCGGCAATTTTTGCAGGTCATCCCCCATTGTATCCGGTATGGTTCCGTGCTCCATCTTTACAATATGAAAGATGTGTTGGGTTGTAACTGTTAAAATTTCCATATGCGACCCCCAATATGCTTAGCTAATCCTCCTTTGCTTCACCTCAATTCCTAACTTAATGTTAAAATAATCAATGTTATTTGTCAAATAATTATATGTTTATTTTAGTATATGACAAAAATTATTTTATTAGAAGGGTAAAATGAGAAAAAATTAACAGAAAACGTATTCATTTATTCTTTTTTTATTAACTTTATAGATAATGTTTAGAATTATCTGTCATGCTCGCTGTGTAGAAACTCGTAAATAAAGCTAAGCTCGACAAAGCGCACCCAAAAGATTTTCTTTTGGGTGCTTTATCAAATTATCCGTTCATCTCGCTACACCACCAAATAAAGTAACCTATGCCCTGATGAAAAGCATGTTGCCGTGCTTTATTGCACTGCATTTACAATAGCTTGACGTACAGCTTCTACACACGCTGTGCTAAGGCTTAAAAAAGGCACTTCTTTTTCCCCACTTGCAAGCGCAAATAATGTATCTCCGTCAAATTCCGTATGCACTGGAGTAATCGCCTGTGCGAATCCGTCATGCCCAATATCGGCTAACTTATTGGCTTGACTTTTCGTCAATTTTGCATTGGTCAAAATACAACCAATCGTCGTATTTTGTCCTTTTAAACTTTCTGGATTGGGCATTTTCCCTGAAAGTAAAACCGCCCTTGCATCTAGTGTAGGATGATTTACACCATAACGTGCATCAATGTTTTTGTCATATACTTCTCCAAAAGCATTGACTACAATAACCGCACGCACGAAAACACCATCTGCTAAATGAATCTCTGAAACACCCACTCCCCCTTTGGAAGCATACAATGGCCCTAATATTTTCCCCACCGTTGCCCCACAACCAGCACCGACTTGTGTGTCAAACACAAAACTGTCCGTGGAAGACAAGCACGCTTCATAGCCCATTTTTTTATCTGGAAAACCAAAACCTTTATAAGCTAAATCGAAAATTACAGCACTTGGAATAATAGGTACGTGAACTGTCCCTGCAAGAAATCCAATCTCGTTTTCGTGCAAATACTGCATCACCCCACAACTAGCTTCAAGTCCAAAGGCACTGCCACCACTAAGGCTTACAGCGTGTACTTTTTCTACCGTATTCACTGGATTGAGTAAGTCGGTTTCTCTTGTTCCAGGTGCACCACCACGTACACTGACACCTCCTATTGCGCCAAAAGGTGCTAAAATTACTGTCACACCAGTACCTTTCGCCTCATCTTGTATATTCCCAATTAAAAACTTTTCTTTCGCTTCAACCATATCATTCCAACCCTTCCACCAAACGTTTTCTTCATTTTAACCCAAACCGGTGTTGTTGGGAGTACGTTAGGTGAAAAAGGTGTTATTGCGAGTAAACTAGAAAACAAGGTGGTATTGTCCCCTTGTATACTCTCATGTAAAAAAAAACACTTCCGAAACCCTTTACTTAAAAGGTTTCAGAAATGTTCACATTTTAAATTTATTTTGCTTTTGGATAAACAGAAACTTGTTTTCTATCACGTCCAAGGCGTTCGAAACGAACAACACCTTCAACTTTAGCAAACAATGTATCATCTCCACCTTTACCAACATTTACACCTGGGTAAATTCTTGTTCCGCGTTGACGGTAAAGAATTGAACCACCTGTAACTGTTTGACCGTCAGCTGCTTTTGCACCTAAACGTTTAGATTGAGAATCACGTCCGTTACTTGTAGATCCGCCACCTTTTTTATGGGCGAATAATTGTAAGTCTAATTTCAACATAAGGTCTCACCTCCATTACTCTTTGATTACTTTTACATATTGCCCGTATTCATTTTCAACATCCAACATTGCATCTTGGAAATTTTCTAATAAAATGCGTGCAATTTCTCTTTGTTCACTTGAAAGATTTTCTTGAAGTTCAACATATAAATATCCGCTTGACATCTCCGTTATCGGTTCCACTCCTGTCAGTCTTTCCAATCCATTTGCAGTTGTAATGGATAAAACACTTACAGCAGAGCAGACAATATCGTGACCGTATTCGCCACTCATTGCATGTCCAGATAGTTCATACGAAACGATTTCATTCGATTTTCTGTGAATTTTCGCTTTAATCATCTTATGCGTTGATTGCTTCGATAATTACTTTTGTATACGGCTGACGATGACCTTGTTTACGGTGAGAATGTTTTTTAGGTTTGTATTTGAAAGTGACAACTTTCTTTTGTTTCCCTTGTTTGTCAACTTTACCAACAACAGTTGCACCTTGAACAACAGGTGTTCCTACAACAGTTTTTTCACCACCAACAAGAACGACTTCATCAAATGTTACAGTTGCTCCAGTTTCTGCGTCTAATTTTTCAACGTAGATTTCTTGACCAACTTCAACTTTAACTTGTTTTCCGCCAGTTTTGATAATAGCATATGCACTCATGTCTGTACCTCCTTATAAATTTTAGACTCGCCATCATAGGTGGTTTCCACTTGAAACCTATTTTGAGCGGTTGAAACGCAAGATACGCATTTACAACTTTTAAATTATATCAACTGCAAGTCGTCTAGTCAATAAAAACATTGCAAACCTACCTGATTTACTCTTTTTTTAAGAGTTTAAGTAAAAAAACGCAATCATTTCTGATTTGCGCTTTTAGGGTTAAAAGACTAAATCGTAGATATCCATCGCCAAATCATCGATATCATCGAAAGTCGTTGTATATCCTGTTGCTGTTTCTTTTAAAATAAAGACTTTTTCTTCGCTGTCATAAGTGACTTCCGCTCTTAATTCACCATTATTTTCAAAACGTCGTGTTTGCACGCTGTCTTCTGTTTCCTCAGTCATAGCTAGTAGTCGACTGATAATTGCTACCAAATTCGATTTCATCGGTAGTCCTCCTTTAAACTTATCTCTCCGTTATTGTAACAAATAATCAAGGGGCTTGCATTCTTTTTTGCAAATTAATCCCACCAAAGCTTAATCAAGCTCTGTGTTCCCTCATCGTTATAGCCCTTTTTAGCAAGTTTCTCATATAAAGATTTCGCCAATTCAGTCGAAGGAAGCTGAATTTCCATTTTCTCCGCTTCTTCAAGGGCAATCCCAAGATCTTTAATAAAGTGTTTTACAAAGAACCCTGGAGTAAAATCCTCTTTCAAAATCCTTGGAGAATAATTGGTTAACGACCATGTAGAAGCCCCACCTCCAGAGAGGGTGTCGATGACTTGCTGTAAATCGAGTCCAGCTGCCTTCGCATAGACGAGCGTTTCCGTCATCGCGGTCATAGTCCCAGCTATCCCGATTTGATTTGCCATTTTGGTATGAGAACCCATGGAAGGTCCACCCATGAGGTTGATGGTTGTGCCCATAATTTCGAAATAGGGGTGAACTTGTTGATAGGCAGCATCGCTCCCTCCAACCATTATGGTTAACGTCCCATTTTTTGCTCCCAAGTCTCCACCAGACACTGGCGCATCTAAACTTGTTGCCCCCAAGCGCGTTGCCTCTTCGAAAATCTTCAATGCCAAAACTGGTTTCGTCGTGGTCATATCAACTAGTATTTTCCCTTTGATTTTTTCTGATTGGAAGATTCCTTTGTCTCCAAAATAAACTTCTTCAACATCTTTTGGAAATCCGACCATGGTAAAAATAATTTCGGAGTTGTCCATCACTTCCATTGGAGTGGGATGATAGAGCGCACCTGCTGCCACCACACCATCCGTTTTGCTTTTTGTTCGGTTGTAGACATGGAGAGAATTCCCCGCATTTATGAGGTTTTTCACCATAGCTTCTCCCATGACACCAATTCCAATAAATCCTAACTTCATCTTTTACTCCTCTTCTTCCATTTCCCGATCCAAGGGATTTCTTCTAATTCTTCCTCGGAAAACACTTGTAATTTCAGTAATATAAACATGTAAACAGTTCCTCCTATCAAGACACATAGTAAAGAAAGGAGAAACGCCATAACCCGTTCTTGAACATCTCCCATCCATATACGAAAGCCAACGAGCAAAAGACTCATCGCAAAAATGCCCAGTCCTACACGAATGAGGGTCCTCCAGTCGATGAGATGCTTTGGCGCCTTCCAAACGATTGACAAGAGACAACCGCATAATGCAAGAATCGTGGCAAAGCTAGTCCCTGTTATCCCGAATGTTTCTGTGAATATGGAAGTAGAGAGCACTTTTAAAACAATCCCGATGAACGCTGCTCTTAGCGGCGTCCAATAGTCGCCCTGACTCTGGAAAATACTCTGAATTGCTTGGATGATGACCATGAAGAATGCCGACGTGACAAACACACTCAGCGCCATCATCTCTCTATTTTCCTTAAAGAGTGCAATATTAAAAACGGGAAGCAAGGCGATGAGTCCTGCGGTTGCACCTGCACCCATCACGATGGTTAATTTTAGCAAGCGTTTTGCATGCTTTTTAAATTCCGTTTCATCTTTTGAAAGGTATTTCTCAGTTAAAGATGGAAGAAAACTTGAGGTAAGGGCTAGGGAGACAATTAATCCTAGTTGAACAAAAGGTTGACCGCGGTCGAAAATCCCCTTTGTAATCTCCGCTTGAACTCCTGTCAGTCCATGGTCCACCAATGCTTTATTTATGGTAAAACTGTCAACCAATTGTAGAAGAATGAGATATCCAGAGTAAATACTCATCACCCCTCCTTCTATGACCATCCGTTTCAAAAGACGTCGTCCTTTTCCACTTCTATTTCTCCGTTTGAAATGAAAGTGAATGGGTATATCCTTTTCCTTCCTTAAATAACCTAAAAGGAGAAAGACGCCTGCCACACCTCCAACAACGCTACCGCTCATGGCAAGCTCACCCGTTTCATACACAGAGTAATTCAGCTTTTGAAACCCCCATGCCGCAAACCAAATCATGATTACACGAAGAATTTGTTCGAGCAATTGTGAAGTTGCAGTCGGAATCATTTTTAGCTTTCCTTGAAATGCACCGCGGATGATAGATAAAAAGGGGGTGATTAAAAAACTCAGCGCACTCATTTTTATCACCGGTGAAAGTTTTGCCTGGCCCATCATATTTGCCAAAACATCGCTTCCAAAAAACACGATGAGAAACAGGGCGAACGACACAATACTCACTGCTCGAAAACAATCGTATAGATCACTTTCTAGCTCTAAGTCCGTCTGACTTTCCACCGTCACTTTACTAATAAACTGAGGAAGGCCACCTAGCGCAATCATCATAGCTACCCCGTAGATTGGATAGACTTGTTGATAGACATAAAAGCCAATATCGCCTACATAGTTTTGATAAGGAACACGATAGAGCGCTGACAATATTTTTGCGATAAAGCTTGCAACGGTCAAAACGCTCACACCTTTTAGAACATTTTCAGCATTAAACTGTCTAGCCATTGAGTTTCTCACCTGCCTTCACTCGGCGGAGCCCTTCAATAAGGTTCGATAACTCTTTTAGCCACTCTTCTACTTTGATTTCACGATTCAGTAGGAGGGTGATAGCCATTTTTCCATCCGTATCCTCAATCTTAGCACGTAATTTCGTCAAACTTAGCGCTTCAAAATACTGCTCTGCCTTATATACTTCATTTGCTTTGGGACTTAGGGTTACTTTTAATTCGTCGACTCCTCGAATGCTATTCTTCTGAATTTTTTCAACAAGCGCCTTTTCCCCATCATATTTTATCTTTCCAATAAGAAGGAGGTTGCCGACTTCGCTTGGAAAGTCCCCAAACCGATCAATCAACTCACTTTGAAGTTCCATATATTCATCGTCTTTTTCAAATTGTCGGATGCGTTTGTAAATTTCAATCTTTTGTCGCTCGTCTGCAATATAGGTCTTAGGTAAGTAGGCATCAATGCTAAGGGAGATTTCTACTTCTGTTTTCGCTTCTGCTTTTTGTTTGCCCTGCTTTCTTGCAACGGCTTCTTCAAGAAGTTGACTATACATCTCAAACCCAACCGAATCTATGAACCCATGTTGCTGACTTCCTAGCAAGTTCCCAGCCCCGCGAATGGAAAGGTCTCGCATGGCAATCTTGAACCCACTTCCAAGTTCTGTAAAGTCTTTCAGTGCTTGTAAACGCTTCTCGCTCACCTCGCTCAGCACTTTTTCAGCTTGGTACATGAAATAGGCATAGGCGACACGATTACTTCTCCCAACCCTTCCGCGAAGTTGATAGAGTGTTGAAAGCCCCATATAATCCGAATTTTCTACAAAAATGGTGTTGGCGTTTGGTATGTCCACACCTGTTTCTATGATCGTCGTAGTCACCAATACATCATATTGACCGTCAATAAAATCATAGAGAACGTTTTCCAACTGGACTTCGCTCATCTGTCCATGCGCATATCCGATATTTGCTTCTGGAATCAATTCTTCTAACTCAGAAACTTTTCTTTCAATCGATTCTACACTGTTATATAAGTAGAAAACTTGTCCGTTTCTTGCTATTTCTCTTAAGATGGC
>JAITHN010000018.1 GCA_031279745.1 Streptococcaceae bacterium | reverse complement strand
CCGGATTTCTTAAAAAACGAAAATACTAGCGCCATGTCAGACGCATCGCCCTTCTCTGCCTAAAAAATTAAAAATTGAGGTAGGAAGGGTGCTTTTTGCGTAAGTAGGTGATCTCGGTCGGCTATGCCGCTTAGACATTCTAGCAATTGCTTATAAGGTAATTGAAGATTTCTATAAAAAGCTTCCTTGAAATTGCTAGATTGTTGAGTTTAGGGGGAGTTGTGTTATCATTTAAAGTTGAAAAAGTAGGAGGGTACTGTGGAAATAGCAGAAGCAAGAAATAAAGTGGAAATCTTTCAGACAAGCATCTCTAGTTTTCGAGATGCATTAGATTTAGAGCATTTGGAAGAGTCCATCGCAACTAATGAAAATGAAATGAGTCATCCAGAGTTTTGGAACGACAATGAAAAAGCGCAAAAATTGATTGATGAAAACAATGCATTAAAGTCAGCTTATGACACCTTTCATTCTATGGAAGTAGACTTGGAAGAGATTGAGTTGATGATGGAAATGCAGGCTGACGAAGGAGAGGACTTCATGCCGGAAATTGAGGAGATGGTTCAGAAATTGGAAGAAGTGATTTCTTCCTATGAGCTGAATTTACTTCTTAATGAGCCTTATGATAAAAATAACGCCATTCTTGAAATTCATCCGGGAGCAGGTGGAACGGAAAGCCAAGACTGGGGGAGCATGCTCCTAAGAATGTATACTCGCTGGGCAGATAAGCATGGGTTTCAAACGGAAACACTCGACTACCAAGCAGGAGATGAAGCAGGCGTGAAAAGCGTCACTTTATTGATAAAAGGGCATAACGCCTACGGTTACCTTCGTAGTGAAAAAGGGGTTCACCGTTTAGTTCGCATTTCTCCGTTCGATTCTGCCAACCGCAGACATACTTCTTTTTGTTCGATCGAAATCATGCCAGAGCTTGATGACACGGTCGAAGTGGAAATCAATCCAGATGATTTGAAAGTGGATGTCTACCGTGCAAGTGGAGCTGGAGGTCAGCATATTAATAAGACGAGCTCTGCAGTCCGCATCACGCACATTCCAACGGGATTGATTGCAGCGAGTCAAGCCCAGCGTTCTCAGTTTAAAAATAGAGACCAAGCGATGAAAACATTGAAGGCGAAACTCGTGCAACTGGAAATGGACAAGAAAAAACAGGAAGCTGCAGCCTTAAAAGGGGAACAGATGGAGATTGGCTGGGGAAGCCAAATTCGAAGTTATGTCTTTCACCCGTATTCAATGGTGAAGGATCATCGTACAAATTACGAAGTGGGAAATACGAGTTCTGTCATGGACGGAGACTTGGATAAATTTATTGATGCGTACTTAAAGATGAATCTATAAACGGATTGCCACTAGTTTGTAAACGAAATGTAATTTTTCATGAAAAAATCAAGCAAAAAGTTTGGTATAATCAAAGTGAACTTTGCTCATTTTTTGAGGGAAAGAGGAGAAAAAACATGGCAATGATAGAAATGAAAGACGTTTCGAAGAAGTATAAGAACGGAACAACAGCGCTTCGTGGACTTTCAGTAAACGTTGATCAAGGAGAATTTGTTTATGTCGTAGGTCCAAGTGGAGCTGGGAAATCAACGTTTATCAAATTGATGTATCGTGAAGAGAGAGCGTCTAAAGGGTTTGTTAGTGTTGCAGGGCATGAACTGACAAAGATGAAGAATAAAGATATTCCGCTTCTCAGACGGAAACTAGGGGTAGTCTTCCAAGATTACAAACTGCTTCCTAAGAAAAACGTGTATGAAAATGTAGCCTATGCCATGCAAGTAATAGGAAAGAAACCTCGTGAAATAAAAAAACGTGTCAATGAAGTCTTAGACCTTGTTGGTCTGAAGCATAAAGTCCGCATGTTTCCAAGCGAGCTTTCAGGTGGGGAACAACAACGTGTAGCGATTGCACGTGCAATTGTCAACACACCGAAAGTTTTGATTGCAGATGAACCAACCGGAAATCTTGATCCAGAAAATTCTTGGGAAATCATGAACTTATTGGAAAGAATTAATTTGCAAGGGACGACAGTTGTAATGGCGACACATAATTCACAAATCGTGAATACATTGCGCCACCGTGTTCTTGCGGTTGAAAACGGACGAATCGTTCGAGATGACGATGAAGGAGACTATGGATACGATGATTAGAACATTCTTTCGACATCTAGGCGAGTCGTTAAAAAGCCTACAGAGAAATGGATGGATGACGATTGCGTCCTCAAGTGCGGTCACGATAACGCTGATTTTAGTTGGTGTGTTTCTTGGAGTCATCTTCAATGTGAACCGTATTGTTCAAGAGATTGAGGATGATGTCAATGTGAATATTTACATTGCAACTGGGACGACGAAACCAGAGATGGATAAGTTGAAGTCTGAGTTGGAAGTCATTCCAAATGTAGAGAAAGTTACATTTTCAGGCAAAGAAGAACAATATAAAAAATTAGTTGCGGCTATGGGAGATGACTGGAAATTGATGGATGGAGATTCAAATCCATTGTTCGATGTCTACATTCTTTCTACGAAAGTAGATGCAAAAGAAGATAAGAAAGCCGTAGTGAAAGAGGTCGCTGATAAGGCGAAAGAGCTAACGCATGTTCAAAAAGTTGATTATGGAGGTCTTCAGACGGAAAACTTGTTGGGGATTTCTAAGAGTGTAAAACTTTGGGGTTCTATTGCTGCAGGTCTTCTCTTATTCGTTGCCATCTTTATCATTAACAACACAATTCGGATTACCATTCTTTCTCGGCAAAGAGAGATTCAAATTATGCGTCTTGTTGGAGCGAGAAATGGATTTATCCGCTGGCCATTCTTCCTTGAAGGGGCATGGGTAGGGATTCTCGGAGCAATTGTTCCCGTTTTAATGATTGTATTAGGCTATCCAATCGTATTTAATCTTTTAAATCCACAGTTAATCCAAAGCGATTATTCCATGGTTGCGGTAAAAGATTTTGTTCCACAAGTAGCAACGCTACTTACGTTTATTGGAATTTTTATCGGATCCCTCGGATCTATCATTTCCATGCGAAGATTCCTTAAATTTTAAACAGCAACAAGCAGCTCAATCTATGGGCTGCTTGTTTTGTTCACTACAGTAGTGAACGGGTATGAAAAAGGAGAAGAATGTGATAGAATCAGAAAGGGTTTTTTAACCGGTATAGAAAAATCGAAAGAGTGAATGTAATGAGAAAAATAGTAATTCGTGGTGGAAAAACGTTACAAGGGGAAGTTGAAATCAGTGGGGCAAAAAATTCAGTTGTTGCATTGATTCCAGCGTCAATTATGGCGGATTCGCCGGTCGTATTAGAAGGTGTGCCTGACATTAGCGATGTAAAAAGCTTGATTGAAATCATCGAATTGATGGGGGCGAAGGTTGAACGTATGGGAGATACGCTTACGATTGATCCAACCCATGTGAAAAGCACACCCATGCCTTCTGGAAAAATCAATTCTCTTCGCGCAAGCTATTATTTTATGGGAGCACTCCTTGGAAAATTTAACGAAGCAGTTGTAGGTCTTCCTGGAGGATGCGATTTAGGGCCACGCCCCATCGACCTTCATTTGAAAGGGTTTGAAGCACTGGGTGCGGAGATAAAAAATGAAAATGGAGCGATGTACTTAAAAGCAGCAAATGGTACTCTTGAAGGCGCGCATATCTTCATGGACAATGTATCAGTTGGGGCGACCATCAACATCATGTTGGCAAGCGTGCATACAAAAGGAATTACCGTTATTGAAAATGTGGCTAGAGAACCTGAAATCATCGATGTTGCAACCTTATTGAACAATATGGGGGCGCGTGTTCGAGGAGCAGGGACGGATGAAATCCGAATCACTGGGGTAAAAGAGCTTCATGGAACGAGACATTCCGTAATTCCAGATAGAATTGAAGCCGGAACCTATCTTGCCTTGGCAGCGGCACAAGAGGCTGGAAGTGGAATTAAAGTGTCGAACGTCCTCTATGAACATTTGGAAAGTTTTATTCTGAAACTGGAAGAAATGGGAGTGGAAATGGTTGTCCGAGAAGATTCAATAGAAGTGAAACCGTCCAAACAGTTGAAAATGGTACAGGTGAAAACCTATCCATATCCAGGATTTGCAACGGATTTGCAGCAACCACTCACCTCTTTAATGTTGAAAGCAACAGGGGTTGGAAGTGTTCAGGATACCATTTATGAAAAACGGGTCAATCATGTTCCAGAACTTGCAAGAATGGGTGGCGACATACAACTTGAGCAAAACAAAGTGATTGTACATGGACCTAACACTTTACACGGAGCAGAAGTAGTGGCAAGTGATTTGCGTGCTGGGGCAGCTCTCGTAGTTGCAGGACTGCTCGCAAGCGGAGAAACGACCATTTCAAATGTAGAATTTATTTTACGTGGATATGACAACATCATTGAAAAAGTAAGAAAACTTGGCGGGGATATTGAGTTAATAGAGGAGTAAAGTTTCCGACTTTTCAATCGTTTACAAAGGAGAATCATGGCTGATTTTATCACGATGACGGAACTTGAACATTTGACGCTTAAGGAGATCTATCAATTTGCCAGAAAGTTTAAGATTACGAATTATTCTAAACTCAATAAAAAAGAACTCAGTTTAGCAGTATTAAGAGAACAAGCGAAAATACAAGGTTTCTTTGTGATGGAAGGAGTCTTGGATATCATCACAGTTCGTAATCAGCAGACGAGTCGCACGGATTCGTTTGGTTTGCTTAGGCCCATCAACTATTCCCAATCAGAAGAAGATGTCTATGTATCCAATTCACAGATTACACGTTTTGGCTTGCGGCAAGGGGATTTGGTAAGCGGAAAAGTTCGCCCGCCTAAAGAAAGAGAAAAAAACTTCGGCTTAATGCAGGTAGAAAGCGTCAATGGGAAAAATCCTGAAGAAGCAAA
>JAITHN010000006.1 GCA_031279745.1 Streptococcaceae bacterium | reverse complement strand
CTTTCTTTCGACTAAACGATAGGATTTTTGATTGATTTTTATTTTCGCTTGAAGAGGGAGTGCGACAAAATTCTCCCCGACACCTGGATTATGCGCAATGATATAGTCTTTCATCCATTCGCCGTATTGAGATTTATTGATCTTACCACCCTTTATCGTCTTAAATTCAAGATCATACTTGAGCGTTACTTTTTCTGGTGGAACAGACGCTTCTGTCTCTTTAGAAAGCGCCTTTTTCGCTTCGGCTTGTCCGTTCGACGATTTCCAGTTGTTTTGAGGTTTTGGAACCTTTCCTTCGCTTTTCTTGATGAAAGTTTCTGGTAGTCCCGCACTCTCTGTATTTTCTATTAGTGAAACTTGTTCTTCAAAGGTTTGCCAGTCTCTAAATGTAGTCGCTGGCATAGATAGAACATTCTTCTCAGAGACTTGGGGGTAGGCATTTAAAAAAACGAGTATAAAAACAATAAAAGCAATCGCGTGACTTTTCTTTTTCACTTCATCCCCCCCCCCTCTACTTCCATCCTATCAAAACTCGCCAACCAATTTACTCTGGAACAAGTGAAATCGCAGCAAGTTTCCCTACTGCGACTTCTAAACCTTGTATTAAAGTATTTCACCATTTGATTCAATTACTTTTTTATACCAGTAAAACGATTTTTTTCTACTTCGTTTTAACGTGCCATTTCCTTCGTTGTCTCGATCAACATAGATGAACCCGTAACGCTTTTTCATTTCCCCTGTACCTGCAGAGACTAAATCAATACAGCCCCAAGATGTATAGCCGAGAATATCTACTCCATCTAGTTCAAACGCATCTCGCATGGCTGAAATATGCTTTGCCATATAGTCAATTCGGTAATCGTCTTTCACAAATCCCGCTTCATCTGGTTGGTCGACTGCACCAAGACCATTTTCAACGACGAAGAGTGGAAGTTGATAGCGATCATAAAGTGTATTTAACGTAATTCTAAAGCCAAGCGGGTCAATTTGCCAGCCCCATTCACTTGCTTCCAAATAAGGGTTTTTGACTGACTCAAATACATTCCCCGCCGTCATCTCTGACGCATTTGCTTGTGCCACGCGACTTGCATAATAGCTGAGGGAAATGAAGTCTACTGTATGCGACTTCAATAATTCCTTATCTTCCTCAGTAATCTGGATGTTTAACCCTTTTTGCTCAAATGATTTCAACAGATAGTTCGGGTAAACTCCACGTGCCTGAATATCAATCAAGGAGAGATTGTGACGGTTTTCCTTCATGGCTTCAAACACATCTTCTGGCTTACAAGCATACGGATAGTAATCTCCAGCCGCCATCATGCAACCCACTTTGTTTTCAGGATCAACTTCGTGAAGAATCTTTGTTGCCACACTGCTTGCTACGAGCTCGTGATGCGCCGCTTGATACTTCACTTCCTCCTCATTTTCTCCCCGCTCAAAAACGATTCCTGCCCCCATAAAAGGCGCATGCAAAATCATATTGATTTCATTGAACGTTAGCCAGTATTTGACCAAACCCTTGTAACGCTTCGCTAGCGTTTGAACAAGAGTTTCGTAAAAGCCTATTAACTCACGATTGCGCCACCCACCATACTCCTCGATAAGGTGAATCGGGCAATCAAAATGCGTGATCGTGACCAATGGCTCAATTCCATATTTTTTACATTCGAGAAATACAGATTCATAAAATGCCAGCCCTTTTTCATTTGGGAGAGCTTCATCTCCTTTAGGGAAAATACGGCTCCACGCTATACTCAGGCGAAATGTTTTAAATCCCATCTCAGCAAAAAGTTGGATGTCTTCCTTGTAGCGATGATAAAAATCAATCCCCGTCTTGGCAGGATAAAAATACAAGTCATCATCAAAGCCTAAATGCTTCTTCTTTCCGAGAATAATCTGCAGTCTATCTTTTCCAATGGGTACTACGTCCACATTTGCCAGTCCTCGTCCATCTTCAAAAATCGAACCTTCGCACTGGTTTGCAGCCGTGGCTCCTCCCCATAAAAAATCTTCTCTAAAACTCATGCTTCCTCCTCAATATTTCGTTGTCAGCACCTAGGCAGTAACGGTCAACAGTGCTTCATTTGCAATTATTTCACCCTTCTTCAATTCTAACACATCGGTGAAATCGTTTGAGTTCGTAACAACAATTGGAGTTTGAAGGCTAAACCCACTCGCCTGAATGAACTCTTTATCAAATCTAAGAATTTCTTGACCTTTTTTGACAGTATCTCCAACTTTTAAATTCGTTGAGAAACCTTCTCCTTGTAATTCAACAGTATCTATTCCAACATGAATCAAGACTTCAACTCCTGCTTCGTCTTCTAGGCCAATGGCATGTTTGGTCGGGAAAATCATCTTCACTTTCCCATCAAACGGGGCATAGACTATGTTTTCATTTGGCAAAATCATTACGCCCTGACCTAGGGCACCTTCTGAAAACGCAGCATCTTGAGCTTCTTCTAGAGGAAGAACTTCCCCTGACAATGGTGAATAGACCGTGCTATCTTTAAGCACGCCATAGGGTTTAGAGAGTAAGGTAGAAGAGGTGCTTTCAACATTCGCTTCCTCTTTATAAAACAGCAGTGTGAAGAGATAAGCCACGATTGTTGCCAAGATAATTGAACCTAGGAAAATTAATGCACCTGAGGCGTCTCCATCTGGAGAAATAAAGTTTGGCAGGGCGAAAATCCCAAGCGCCCCCATGG
>JAITHN010000121.1 GCA_031279745.1 Streptococcaceae bacterium | reverse complement strand
AAACTCATTCATTTTCGGCAGATGGCACTTCGAGCATAAGTTCAAGCACAATGAATGTCTTATAGGGCATAGGTTGAACATCGGCAAGCGCTTAAGTTTTCAACCACATAAAAAGGAGGAGTATTATGCTCAATTTAGGAATTATCGGAACAAATTGGATTAGCCAACAATTTGTCCAAGCTGCAGTAAATATTGGGAAATATAGACTGCATAGCGTGTATTCAAGAAAACTTTCTACGGCAAGCGAATTTGCCAAGGAGTTTGGAGATGCTGAAATCTATGACGACATGGCTAAATTTTTAGATGATGATCAACTTGAAATCATCTATATCGCTAGCCCAAATGGCTTGCATTTTACTCAAGCAAAGGCTTGTATTTGCAAAGGAACAATTGTAATCGTGGAGAAACCTGCGTTTTCGACCGTTGAAGAGATGGACGAAATCCTAAGTCTCGCGAATGAGAAAAAAGTATTCTACTTTGAAGCGATGCGTTCCATTCATGAACCAAGTTTTATGCAAATTTTCGACTATATCCAGACAAAAGAAGTATGGGGAGCTGATTTTAATTTTGCAAAGTATTCGTCCAGAATGGATGAACTACTAGACGGAGGCACACCGAATATTTTCTCTACCGAATTTTCTGGTGGTGCCTTGATGGATTTAGGGGTCTATCTCGTCTATCCTGCTGTGACACTTTTTGGCATGCCTCAAAGCGTAAAGTACACCGCAAAAATGCTTCCAACCGGGGTTGATGCTTATGGAACGGGAGTACTTCGTTATGAAAATTTTGACGTTTCGATTCGCCCAGGAAAAACAATTGACCGATATACACCTTCTGAAATTTATTTTGAAGAAGGAACGCTGTCCATCGATGAGATTTCGTCACCGAGTCAATTGACGTACTTTGAACGTGGAGCAGCGCCAATAGAGCTTCTTGTCGAGAAGCAGACGAACCCAATGGCAGATGAAGCGGCTGTATTTTCAAAAATTGTTCGGAAAAACGATGTAACAGCCTATGAAGAACTCGCTGATCTGTCAAGAAAAGTCAATCAAGTGATGAAAGATATGCGCGATCATGCGGGCATTGTATTTGCTGCAGATAAGAAAGAGGACGAAGAATGATGAATCTTCCAGAAATTTGGAAAAAAAAATGGACAGCGTCTGGTTTTGACCAACCAAGCAAAATCCAAAGTGCAACATTTAAGCCTATCTTTGAAGGGAAGGATGTGTTGGGCATTGCGCCGACTGGAAGCGGAAAAACGCTTGCCTACCTTCTACCATTGTTATTGAAAGTCATAAAGGGAGGCGGTAATCAATTGATCATTCTCACCCCTTCCCAAGAGTTGACGAACCAAGTGGCAAATGTCGCTCGAGAGTGGGGTGGACTTCTAGAACTTCAAACAGCGACCCTATCCGGTGGGGCAAATATCACCCGGCAAATTGAAAAATTGAAAAAGCGCCCTGAGGTGCTCGTTGGAACGCCTGGGCGAGTCATGGAATTGGTCAAGCGAAAGAAAGTCAAATTGATGAATATATCCACGATTTTATTAGATGAAGTTGATGCGTTGATTCAGTCGAGCGAGTCCAACTTTTCCAACCAGTTGATTCACCATGTTCCCAAACGTTTTCAATTAGTCTTTTTTTCTGCAACAGGAACTCAGGTTGTTCCTGAAGTGAAAAAACTTTCATCCGACGCCTTGATTTATGATGTCACGGGTGTTGACGACTCCAAGGGTGAGGTGACAAGTTTCCATTTAAACCTACCTTTGCGAAAAAAAATTGAGACCCTGCGCGGTTTGAGCTATGTAGAGGGCATGCGCGCCATCGTATTCTTCAATGAACTCCAGGATCTTGGGAACGCTGAGGAAAAGCTAATTTTTGAAGGTGTCCAAGTGGCGAGTTTAGCAAGTGACCAAAACAATTTGGTTCGGAAGGCTGCACTCGAAAAATTCAAAAAAGGAGAACTCAGCTATCTTTTGACGACTGATGTTCTTTCAAGAGGCCTTGATATAGAAAAGCTACCCGCGATTATTAATTTTGACATTCCTTACACCCTGGATTCTTACACACATAGAAAAGGTCGTGTGGGAAGAATGGGTGCTGAGGGCTTAATCCTTTCTTTTGTAGATTCGTCCAGTTTAAAAAATCTCAAACACTATGAGAAAGAAACAGATTTAAAAAGCGAAGAGCGCTTTCTCTGGGGCGGTCGCCTTGTAGAAGAAATTCCGAAAGAAACTCAAGAGAAGACAAAGCAAAGAAAAAAAAAGCGCAAGTAATGCATCGGAAGCGTGTCCGCAGTTTAAAACTGGGCATGGCGCATGCAAAACACGTCACCACAGGTTTTATGGCAGGCTTGAAACGAATGCCGCATCCATTTAATGGGTGCGGCATTTTTTTCGTATGGGCACAGATTTTTTGGCAGAATCGTAACTTATGCGGCATTCAACTGATGGATGCCGCATTTTTACCCGTTACTCACGAGTTCAATTGACAAGGGGTAAGCATGCGACATACGTTTTTGGTAAATGCTGCTATTCATTTATTGATTTCGACGAATATAAAAAACAAAAATTTCGACAAAATAAAAATAAAAAAATATGATATTTAATAATTTTTCTCTAACCAAGAACTCTCTATTCCTTTAATCAGATTTAATGCAAAACATTATAATGTATACAAAAACTATCTTTTTCAATGTTTTTTAAAGGAAACGGGTTGTATTTCAAAATAAAATCCCAAAAATAAACGTTTGTTGGATTTGTTATTTTATCTACATTTTAATCAAAAAATAACCAAAAAACAAGGTGATTCTCTTGTTCTTTTTTCTTTTTTTTGACAAAATGGATATGAAAGGAGGGAAAAATGATTAGAAAAAAAAGACATAAAATCATGTTATTCTTTAGCTTCGCGTTCCTATTTAGCTTAGGCGTAACAAACGCAAGAGCGGCTCCCGTATTGAAAACAGATAGCACAGGAGCGGTCACGGGTGTGGTCGGGGACAAGTACTATGATGTCTCGTCTTGGAAAGATATGACCGACGCCTACCAAAGTGCACCAAATGACGGAATTGCTCGGTCGAAAACGTTGGTATTGAATGCGGTGGGGAATGTTTCCTACGGCACATTTTCCCCAACATTGATGGAACAAAATGTCGTGTTATTGGGGAACGGGAAAACCTTTAA
>JAITHN010000092.1 GCA_031279745.1 Streptococcaceae bacterium | reverse complement strand
TGTACATTACATCAGGAATACGAGGCATGTCCGCAATTCCACCCAAGAATTTTTCTAAACGTTCACGTTGTTTGTTCAACAAAGAAACTTCTTTCTTAGGAAGAACGTCAAACGTTCCATCTTCTTCCATCTTGTTGATTTGTTTAAGGCGTGCAATACGTTTTTGGATTGTATCCCAGTTTGTAAGTGTTCCACCTAACCAACGATGATTTACATAGTATTGACCACTACGGATAGCTTCGTCTTTGATTGCTTCTTGTGCTTGTTTTTTAGTCCCAACGAAAAGAGCGATTCCGCCTTCGTCAGCTACTTCTTTCATGTAAGCATATGCATCGTCAACCAATTTCACTGTTTTTTGTAAATCAAGAATATGAATTCCGTTACGTTCAGTGAAGATGAATTTCTTCATTTTTGGGTTCCAGCGACGTGTTTGATGTCCAAAGTGAACACCTGCTTCAAGCAATTGTTTCATAGAGATTACTGCCATGTTGTTTCTTCCACCTTTGTTTTTTTCTTTGTTTGTCGTTCAAACTCTCGAAGGGACTTTTCCTAAGCAACTCCTTCAAAATAGGGCAAACTGATTTTTTTGTTGATAACAACCCTATTAATATACTACAGATTCATCTTTCTTGCAAGTCAAACAAACAAAACTAAGCGAGTCTCGCCCAGATACCCATGAATCGCCAGTAGGCGTTCCACCGCTGCGCGTTTTGAACGCTTGTGCACTCCGCTGCCACAACGGTTAAGTGTGTAACACACGACTATAAGTGCTTGCTTCTCAGTCGGCTTCGTAAAAGTGTCTTGCATACCCAATACTCACAAATTTCCCTGATCCATCAAGCAAAATCGGACGTTTTATCAGCATGCCGTCTTTTGAGAGCAGGCGAAGAAGTTCTGCTTCGGAATACGTTTCAAATGTATTCTTTAAATCGAGCGAGCGGTAGCTATTTCCAGAAGTGTTGAAAAATCTCTTCAAAGGAAGTCCGCTTTCTGTCAACCATTTTTTCAGTTCATCGACTGTTGGAATATCCGATTTTATGTTGACTTCTTCAAAGGAAATTCCTTTCTCGATCAGTTTGTTCGCTGCTTTTTTGCAAGTTGAACATTTTGGGTAGCAAATAAATGTATAAGACATAAGTCTCCTTTCTACGTTCAAAAAAAGCGACAGCTGAGCTGGCGCTTTACATACTTCCACTAAATACTTCTTTGTTCTTGATAAAATAATCTACTCCGGAATACACCGTTGCAACTAGGCAGAGGTAGAGTAAAACATTGCCGACAACTGACAAGTGTAAGAATAAAAAGAGAATGGCAAGCATTTGCGTAGCTGTTTTCACTTTTCCTGGCCATGCTGCTGCAAGGACTTCCCCTTGCTCTTCAACAAGAAGCAAGCGTAATCCTGTAACCGCTAGCTCTCTACAGATGATGATGGCAACCAGCCAGCCTGGTGCAAACGAAAGCTGAACGAGAATGACGAATGCCGCCATCACAAGCATTTTATCTGCAAGAGGATCTGCGAATTTTCCGAAATTCGTAACGAGATTCCATTTCCTTGCTAAGTAGCCGTCCAACCAGTCCGTCAGACTCGCTATCCCAAAGATGAATGCGCCCACAAGATGTGTAGCGGGTGTTCCCCCTACAAGACCAAAACTTTCTGTTGGGAGCGAAACCACCACTAGAAAAATCGGAATCATAAAAATTCTTAAAAGGGTTAATTTATTTGGTAAGTTCATATTGCTCCTTCTTTTTATGCTGTTAATTTCCCGAAGAACTTTCTGTCGTTGAATGGGGCTGTTCGCTTGAGGATTCGGTTGTCGAATTCATGCCCTCAAGGTTTTGAGTTGTTTCAGTGGTTTTATCAGCCGTTTTTGACTTCTCCACATGAATCGTTAACGTCATGCGACCGAGTTGTTTGATCTTCGTTAAATCGACGTCTTTCCCATCTAAAGTGATCGTCACATTTTCTTTTGAAGGCTCGACATATTGCCGAGTCGCCGAATCATACAATTCGAAGGTCATTTGAAAGATATTGTTCGTTGCAAGAAGCTGCTGCTCTTTCAAATCCAAAGTATGCGTTGTTCCTTTCACCCCAACAGAAGCAACAGGATAGTCGCTTGATCTTGCATACGGAGGCGAAGAAGTGAAGGCTAGCGTTACACCCTGCTTCGTTTTGATTGTCAGCTCAAAAGGAAAGCTCATGTTTTTCGCTGTATAGGTAACGTTCGTCCCTTCAACAACACCACTCGACAACTTCATTTCTTCCGTCGGTGCACTTGTGGTGCTTGAAGTTGAGGAACTAGAAGTGCTTGACGAAGATGAGCGACTTGATTCTTTCTCGTCCTTTGAGGAGGAGGATTCAATGGTAAATTCGCTTCCATTTTTTATTTCTGTGCTTGAATTGGTCGTCGAAATCGTAATATACAGAACGCTTACTAAAATAAAGATAGCCAAAAAGGAGAGGATGAAGAGAGGGATATAATTTTTATGCGGCTCAGCCTCATGCCTACGTCTTGTTTTCACCTCAACCACTTCTTCGTCATGTTGTTCTTCGTCGTCGTGATAGACAAATGGGTCTGGGGTGAGTTCTATCGGCTTTTCCTTCCCTTCAAATTGATCGACAAGTTCTTGCCCATCCAATCCCACCGCATTTGCATACTGCTTGATAAATGCTTTTGCATAAAAACGTCCTGGAAGAGTATCGTAATCGTCATTTTCGATGGAATCCAAATGTCTTTGCGGAACTTTTGAAATTTGCTGAACCTCTGAAAGACTCATCTTCCTTTCATTCCTTGCTTCTTGTAAGCGTTTTCCAACCGTTTTATTCATAATTTTCACTTTCTCGTCTATGTCCAACCACCATCAATCGTTATGGTGGTACCAGTTATATAATCGGATACATCATCGAGGAGATAAGTGGTCAAATAGGCAATTTCTTCCGGTTTTGCAAATCGTCCAACCGGAATGTTCTCACATACCCTTTTTTTATCTTCAACTGTAAAATCTTTATTTAATTTTGTGTCAACTGCCCCAGCGGCAAGTGCATTTATGGTAATGCCACGAGAGGCAATTTCTTTTGCATAACTTTTTACAAATCCAATTTGTCCTGACTTCATCGTGGAATACGCGACTTCCATCGCACTTCCATTTAGCCCGTACACGCTTGAGATAAAAATAATTCGACCATGATTGGACTGAGCAAGCCTGTTCTCTAACTTTTGACATAGGAGCATCGGTGAATACAGATGCACTTGCCACAACTCTTCCAATCTTTTTTGTGGTAACTCTCTCAATAATGAATAATGCGTGTCGCCTTGTGCAAAGATGAGCGCATCTACTTGGAATATGTTCTCCAAAAATGAATCAATCTTTGTGACGTCTCGCATATCTAAGGATACCACAAAAAAATCTTGGCTTGGATAGTTTCCTGAAAATTCTTCACGGATTTTTAAGACTTTTTCTGAGTGACGGTGAGAATGTAGATAGAGCGAGTATCCTTTTTTAGCTAGTTCCTTTGAAATGGCACTTCCAATATCTCCGGACGCACCAAAAATGATGGCTGTGGGCATTAGTCCACCCCTTTCGGCTGAATCCTAAACGTACTACATCTTTTTTCATCAACAAATCCTTTTGCCGTTTGTAAAACTTCTTCTAACGTCAAGGTGTCTATCAATCTTGGTAGATGAAGAAAATTCGTCCCTTCAAAAGCATCTGACGATACGTTTATTGCTATAAACTCGAGCGAATTCATCGATCTTAAAAATTTCCCTAACATCCTTTTCTTTACGCTCTCCAATTTTTCTTCCGTAAATTCTGGTGAGCGCTCAAAATTTAAGTAGGCTTCACGAACCAAGCGGATTGCTTCTTCAGGTTCCCGGCTATCTCCACTTGCCGAAAAGACGACAGCATTTCGTTCAAATGAAACTCCTGAACTGAATGTGTCATCAATCACTCCACTCAGGTATGCCGATTCAAAATGACTGGACGAAGACGAAAATAGCAAGTCTGTGAATGCACTCATACATAGTTTGAACCTCGTTCTCTTTTCGATCTCTACAGGCATTTCTACCGCTAATTTTTGTCCAAATGAAAACTTAGGTGCCTCCACTTCCATTTCCACAGTGTTTTCACGAACAACATCCCCGGTAATATCCATTGGTTTGCGTTGAATCTCACTTTTTGGAAGAAAGTCCAAGGCATCTTGATTTGCTTCGATTTTCTCTAGCAACTCCTCCGCATCAAAATTTCCAACAACAGTTAGATTCATATTTGATGGATGGTAAAACGTTTCATAACAAAGCGATAAATCTTGGGGTGTGATTTCTTGAATGCTCTCCACGGTCCCCGCAATATCAATGGCAATCGCTTCTTTCGGAAATAGGTTTTGGAGCAACCCAAAATAAAGGCGCCAATCTGGATCGTCTTGATACATTTGAATCTCTTGTGCGATAATCCCTTTTTCCCTCTCCACACTCTTTTCTTCAAAATACGGATGCTGAACAAAATCGAGAAGGAGGAGGACGTTTTCCTCGATATCCATCGTCGCTTCAAATAAATAGGCGGTCTTTTCAGAAGTCGTAAAGGCGTTGGCATTGCCGCCAATCTTTGAAAAATCATCCATGGCGTCACCAACTTCGCTTTCGAAGAGCTTATGCTCTAAAAAGTGCGCAATCCCATCGGGGACTTGTATTTCCTCCCCTCCCCCTATCGGAACAAACTGATTATCCATTGATCCATAATTTGTTGTAAAAATGCCAAATGTATTGTAATAATCTTTTTTAGGAACGAGGGAAACCTTTAAACCATTCTTCAATTCCTTAAAAATAATTTCTTCACTGAAGCTCTCCACTATCCCCCTCCTATTCATCTCCATTCCCTCCTAGGAAAAATACTGCGGCTAATTTGAGTGTTTTCGCTACATCTTGAATTTGATGAGGTGTAACATTTTCAATTCCAGTAGTCCATTCTTCATTGCTACGTTTCACAAAAGGTAAAACTCTCTTCATAAATTCTTGCTCCAAGAGGCTGTTCCTCGAATCTTGAGAAATGAGATAGCTACTTTTCAATAGAAGTTTCGTTTTCTCTACTTCTTCTTCAGAAAATTCTCCTTTTTCAATCTCTTGCAATGCTTCATAAATGAGTTTCATCACGAGTTGACGGTTCTCTTTTTCAATCCCCGCACGAACTCGCAATAATCCTCGAAAACTGTCGAAACTTGAGCTGACCGTATAGGCAAGGCTGTCCCGTTCACGTATATTTTGAAAGA
The DNA here is from genome assembly GCA_031279745.1 of Streptococcaceae bacterium. GTDB lineage: Bacteria > Bacillota > Bacilli > Lactobacillales > Streptococcaceae > Pilibacter. Next base: position 877 of record JAITHN010000092.1, on the reverse strand, counting down.
GTTTAGAATGCGGGAAACCACCAAAAATTCCATTAAAGACGTGCAGTGCATAGTAGCGTCCATCGTCATAGCGAATAGGGTGGCGGTAGCCCATGCTCAGTTGGCTTTGCTCCACATTTTCATAAATGATTTTTTCACGAATCAGATTATTTTCAACGGGTGAATAAAATAGATTTTGATTGGTTGTCAGTCGATCTGCGAAAGGAAATGCACGAAACAGCTCAGTTATTTTTTTTTCATCGACATCTCCAAGCACCAAAATATCCACCTCATCTGTCGCCATCATCTCTCGATAATAGTTCACAAGGTGTGCATTTTCGATGGTTTTCAGTCGGCTTTCCTCCCCGTAACTAGGTGTTGCTTGACCTAACGAATCATGAAAGAAAAGCTCGGCCATTTGCACCTCAGCAAAATAAGCTTTATCCTCCTTTGCAGATTGGAAATAATGCTTGAGATTCTCTTTTTCAAGTTCAAACGTCTTTTCTGGAAACAGCCCGTTTTCAATTTGTGGTTGAAATAAAATTTCCTTTAAAAGGTCAACACACTCTTCTGTCAACCCATTTTGACTCAAATATTGGTCATCGACAAAACTCATTGAAACATTAAAAAACAGTCCTTGCCCTTTCTTCGAAACAGACACGTTTAAGCTTGCCCCATAGAGGTCTGCGAGTTTTTGTGTTAAGAGTGAATGCTGTGGGTAGTTCAGGCTACTCGTGCTCATCATTCTTGAGAGCAGCGCTCGCTCCTCTTTCACATTATTCTGGATGGATGTTTGAAAGCGAATTAAAATTTCTACCGTTTTAAATTTTTTGCTTGGAATATAAGTGAAATTAACCCCTTTATTCAATTGTATGCTCATGACTTGTCTCCTTCACGT
>JAITHN010000173.1 GCA_031279745.1 Streptococcaceae bacterium | reverse complement strand
AATGAAAAATCATATCGTATTATTTGAACCACAAATCCCTGCCAATACGGGGAATATTGCAAGGACGTGCGCCGCAACAAACACCCCCCTCCACTTGATTAAACCTTTAGGATTTGAAGTGACGGACAAGCATCTTTTGCGTGCAGGTCTCGATTATTGGAATAGTGTAGATGTTCACTACCACGAGAATTTAGAGGCTTTTCTTGAAACGATGGGGGAGGCAACCCTTCATTTGATTACGAAATTTGCCAATCAAACTTATGATCAAGCGAACTATGTGGATGATAAAACGCATTATTTTATGTTTGGTAAGGAAACGACGGGTTTGCCAGAAGAGTTTATGCGTGAAAATGCTGAAAAATGTCTGAGATTGCCGATGAACGATGAACATGTGCGTAGTTTAAATCTTTCCAATACTGCAGCCATTGTCATTTATGAAGCATTGCGTCAGCAAGGGTTTCCAGAGATGGAACGGAGTCATCACTATGAAGCAGATAAATTAGATGATGCTTTTGAGTGAAGGATTATGAAAGAAACGATTATTGGAAAAGTAGAAGCCATCTATTTTGAGAATCCTCAGAACTTATACAAAGTTCTTCGAGTACAAATCGAAGAGTCGAAAAGTGGAGACTTAGAGGGTGATATTGTAGTTGTCGGGAGTTTTGCAGATATTTCTGTGGAAGGCGAATATGAATTCTCAGGTGACATTGTTGACCATCCTAAATATGGTTTCCAATTTAAAGCTGAGCATTATGGTCAAGTGAAACCAAGTAGTGAGTCCGGCTTGATTCGCTATCTTTCAGGTTCAAGGTTTCCTGGGATAGGGAAAAAAACTGCTGAAAGAATTGTCCAGACTCTTGGGATGAATGCCATAGAGGATCTAATGATGGATCCAGAAAAATTAAAGCAGCTGAACCTCTCGAAAAAAGTTTCAACGTCGCTCGTTGAAAATCTAACGCTCAATTATGGAATGGAAAAAGTGACGATCGCCCTGTCGGAATATGGATTTGGTGGAGAACTAAGCCAGCAAATTCTTGCTAAATATAAAAACAGAACGCTCGAGATCATTCAAGAAAATCCATATCTCTTAGCAGAAGAGATTAAGGGGATTGGCTTTGAAAAAGCGGATATGGTGGCGGCGCATATTGGGATTCGTATTGATTCCGAAAAACGTATTGAATCAGCCATTCTGCAAATGATTCAAACGTCGACCTATAGCGAAGGAAACACGTTTATTTCTGCTCAATCGCTATTAGAAGAAACGTCTTCACTCCTTCAGAAGAGTCGAAGAGGCGCAGTCGACCTACAAAAAATCGCAAAAAGCATTCTGACTCTTGTAGATGAAGAAAAAATCCAACGAGAAGACTTGGACGTGTTTGAAAACACGCTTTATTATGCAGAACACGGCATTGCGAATAAAATTGACCGCATGCTTAACCATGCACCCGTCTTTACGAAAACTCCTCAGGAGTTAGACAAGTTGATTGAAGAAGTAGAGGCAGAACTTGAAATTCAATATGATGGCATTCAAAAAAATGCTATTAAAGAAGCATTTGCCAATCGTTTTTTCATTTTAACAGGAGGTCCTGGAACGGGGAAAACAACCATCATCAAAGGAATTGTCCGTCTTTATTCAAAGATTACCAACCTAGACGAGAGCTTAGGACAGGATGAGGATGTGTCTTCTATATTGCTCGCGGCACCCACTGGGCGAGCAGCAAAGAGAATGATGGAGGCGACTGGATATTCTGCCGGCACGATTCATCGAATGCTCGGCCTCACATTAGATGGGGAGGAAAGAGAAGAAGAAGTCCGATCTCTAGTAGGTGGTTTGTTGGTCGTTGATGAATTTTCGATGGTCGATACCTTTCTCGCCAACATGCTATTTAAAGCGATTCATCCTGAGATGCATGTGATTTTTGTTGGGGACAAAGACCAACTTCCAAGTGTTGGTCCTGGACAAGTTCTACATGATTTATTGCAGGTTGAAGAAATTCCTAAATGTGAGTTGAAGCAAGTCTTTCGGCAAGGTGGAAACTCTACGATTATCAGCTTGGCTCATTCCATCAAAGACGGGGTTCTTCCAGCAGATTTTCATACTCCTCAGCATGACAGAGTCTTCAAAGAAGCAAATGCAGTCGATGTTGCCAAATGGGTCGAATTTTTCGTATCGAAGACCATTGAAAAAGGATATACGATTCACGATGTGCACATTCTCTCCCCAATGTATAAAGGCGCCGCTGGAATCAACAACTTAAATGTTCTTTTACAAGAGCTCTTTAATTCGAATGCAGATGGGCGAAAACGGGAAGTAGAATGGTTTCAAAAACTGCGTGTAGGCGACAAAGTCATGCAATTGGTTAATGATTCAGAGTTAAATGTGTTTAATGGCGATTTCGGTGTGATTAAAGGAATCGAATGGGCTAGAGAAGCAGAAGAAAGAGAAGACATCGTCATCGTTGGATTTGAGCGAACAGAAGTTCGCTTTAAGCGTTCGGATGCAAAGAAATTAACGTTGAGTTATGCGACTTCCATCCATAAAGCCCAGGGGAGTGAGTTCAACATCGTCATCTTACCTTTAGTTCATCAATTCAATCGTATGTTACGGCGCAATCTCCTTTATACGGGAATTACCCGTGCGAAGAAGAGTTTGATTCTTCTAGGAGAAACCAATGCGTTTCGGCAGGCGGTTCAATTCGTTGATTCAAATCGCTCTACTCGTCTAAAAGAACGTTTTGCCAATCTTGGTTATCATATGGAAGAGGATTTGGGGACTCACACTCTAAGCGAAAG
>JAITHN010000161.1 GCA_031279745.1 Streptococcaceae bacterium | reverse complement strand
GAAAACACGAAGAAAAAACTAAAAGATAAATCGAATACATACGAAGTGAGCATTGATTTTTCTTTTTCTTATATGGAACTCTCAAACGCCGTAGGTTCAAGCAGAAAAGTGATTGCGGTAATGGACAATGGGTTTAAGAAAAAGATGATAGAACTTCTAAAGTTAATGGAAGGTGAAGTTATTGAGTAAAAAAAGAATTTACGAGTTAGCAAAAGAAATAGGACAACCGAATAAAGAAGTTGTAGAAAAAGCAAAATCTCTTGGTTTGGATGTAAAAAACCACATGAGTGGATTGGGAGAAGAAGACGCTAAAAAGCTTTCGAAATCATTTTCAAAGCAATCGTCTCCTGAAAAGAAGGCTGAGCCTGAGAAATCTGCTAAGCCTGAGAAAGCCGCAAAGCCTGAGAAAGCCGCAAACACTGCAGCTGATGATAAAGCACCCTTTAGACCAAAAAGGGAAAAACCTGCTTATTTGACACAAAATAGAAATTATTCTAGAACAAGCACTAGCGGTCAATCTCGTCCAGCGCAAAGAAAACCGGTAACGCCTCCACAAGTAAAAAAAGGTGCGCCACATGCAAAACAAAATGAAAACAAACAAATCCCAACAACTCCTGTTGAAGTTTCAAAACCTGTAGAAAAAACAGTCGTTGAATCTGTAAAACCTGTTGTTGAGAAAAAAGCTGTTGAGAAGTCAAAAACAGCCGAAAAACCTCAGAATGTGGCAGAAAAAAAACCTGTTGTTGAGAAGAAAGTGGAAGCTCCTGTGAAGAAAGTAGAAAAACCTCAAGGAATTAAAATTATTCGTAAAGCTCAACCTGCAGATAAAAAGCCAGTAACAGATGGGCGCCGCGGTGGATATAACAACCAAAATCGCGACAATCGTGGACAAGGCGGATACAATAACCAAAACCGCGACAATCGTGGTCAAGGCGGATACAACAACCAAAACCGTCAAGGTGGACAAGGCGGATTCAATAGAAATCAAGACAGCGCGCCTAGAAAAGACTTAGAAACTGTTTCAACAGAACAAAAAAACCAACGTAGAAGACCAGAACAAAAGAGAACCAACTATCAAAACAATAATCAAAACGGGCGCAATTCTCGTTGGGATGACAACCGTGGTGGAAACAATAACGGACGTAGAGGGAAAAAAGGAAAACGTGTGCAACAAGTGACTACACCAAAAGTTCCTGTTCCACAACGTAAATTCCATGAATTACCAGAAGTTTTCGTCTATTCTGAGGGGATGACGGTTGCAGATGTTGCCAAAAGAATCAAACGTGAGCCTGCGGAAATTGTGAAGAAATTATTCCTCATGGGAATTATGGTGACACAAAACCAGTCTCTTGATAAAGATACACTTGAGCTTCTTTCAATGGATTACGGAATGAAAGCCGAAGAAAAAGTGACTGTGGATATTGCAGACATCGATAAATTCTTCGATCTTGAAACCATCAATCCTGAAAACATGGTGACACGTCCGCCTGTTGTAACGATTATGGGACACGTCGACCACGGGAAAACAACTCTCTTGGATACGCTTCGTAACTCTCGTGTAACAAGTGGGGAAGCTGGAGGAATTACTCAGCATATTGGAGCTTATCAAATCAACGTGCAAGGAAAACCGATTACTTTCCTAGATACACCAGGACACGCGGCGTTTACAAGCATGCGTGCTCGTGGAGCAAGTATTACAGACATTACCATCTTGGTTGTTGCAGCCGATGATGGTGTGATGCCTCAAACGATTGAAGCGATCAACCATGCGAAAGCTGCAAAAGTGCCAATCATCGTTGCCGTGAATAAGATTGATAAACCAGGAGCAAATCCTGATCACGTGATTCAACAATTGGCTGAATATGAATTGATTCCAGAAGCTTGGGGCGGAGAAACTATCTTCGTAAATATTTCTGCGAAATTTAATCAAAACATTGATGAATTATTGGAAAATATTTTGCTTGTTGCAGAAGTTGAAGAATTGAAAGCAGATCCATCTATGCGTGCCATTGGGACAGTTATCGAAGCACGTTTAGACAAAGGAAAAGGAACGGTTGCCACTCTCCTTGTTCAACAAGGAACGCTCCATGTTCAAGATCCAATTGTTGTCGGGAACACCTTTGGTCGTGTGCGTACCATGGTGAATGACCGCGGTCGTAGAGACAAAATCGCAGGTCCTGCAACACCAGTTGAAATTACTGGATTGAATGATGTGCCTCAAGCAGGGGATCATTTTGCTGTATTCGAAGATGAAAAATCAGCAAGACAGGCTGGGGAAGAACGTGCAAAACGTGCGCTTATGGAATACAGAAAAGTAACTTCTAGAGTGAGTCTTGAAAACTTGTTTGATACATTGAAAGATGGAGAAATCAAAGACGTTAATGTCATCATCAAAGCCGATGTACAAGGTTCTGCTGAAGCGCTCTCTGCCAGTCTTCAAAAAATTGAAGTTGAAGGCGTTCGCGTGAAAATCGTCCATTCAGCAGTAGGAGCTATCAATGAAAGTGACGTCACACTTGCTGAAGCAAGTAATGCCATCATCATTGGATTTAATGTTCGTCCAACGAGCCAAGCAAGACAACAAGCTGAAAGTGACGACGTTGACATTCGTTTGCATAGCATCATTTACAAAGTGATGGAAGAAATTGAAGATGCTATGAAAGGAATGCTCGATCCTGAATTTGAAGAAAAAATTACAGGGGAAGCACTCATTCGTGAAACGTTTAAAGTATCCAAAGTGGGAACGATTGGTGGATTCTTCGTTACAAACGGATATATTCAACGTGCATCAGGAGTACGCGTTATTCGTGAAGGTGTCGTGATTCATGAAGGCAAACTATTGAGTTTAAAACATTACAAAGATGATGTGAAAGAAGTCAAAAAAGGATTTGAAGGTGGGCTTATGGTTGAAAACTTCAATGACTTGCAAGTTGATGACGTTGTCGAAGGGTTTGTAATGGAAGAAGTGAAAAGATAAGAGGTAAATATGGGAAATTTTAGGGATCGAAGAGTAGCTCAAGAGCTACAACGAGAAATCAATGAAATTTTACAAAAGCGTGTTCGTGATCCTCGTGTACAAGAAGTGACGATTACGGATGTTCATGTGACGGGCGATTTATCCTTAGCAACTGTTTATTACAGTATCTTAAGTGATTTCGCAAGTGACAATGAGCAAGCGGCGATTGGATTGAAAAAAGCGACAGGAATCATCAAGCGTGAGCTCGGAAAACAGTTGTCTCTTTATAAGATTCCAGATTTAACTTTCGTAAAAGATGAATCTGTTCAATACGGAAATAAAATCGATCAAATGCTCCGCGATCTAAACAAAAAAGACTAAGCACAAATGCAGTGCTGTCTCATGCTACCTTTGATGAGGCTAACGTGAGTCAGAATAAACAAAGTATCGGACGGAATCCAAAATGAAGTGGGGTTCCGTCCGTTTTTTTATCTAAAATAGTACCCGTAAGTCTGTCAGATTTTCACTCTGATAAACTTACGGGTACGTTGTCTTTTGTATTCTAGTTTTTTTTTTGAGAGTAGTGTTATTTTTGAATTTATTGTGCTTGGGATTAACCTTTCGCCCCTACTTCAGAAATGCTAATCCAAACTTCAAATTGAGCGGTATGACTATAACCGGAATCATATTCATAAGCCAAGTAGTAAGGGCGATTAGCATCGACTTCCATTCCATAAGAGTGCGTTCCATCGGAGGATACATGCCAATTCGTCTCCCAAGGGTCATCGAATCCTTTGGAATTATCTTTTACCAAAGCGATTTTAACTTTTCCAGAAAGAACGTGTATAAAAAATCTAACATAACTATGGCCTAAATAGAGATGGGATTTTTCCTCTCTATCAAAATCCGATGTCCCGCCTAAACCTGTATGTTGTATATCGCATCCACCAATATAAGAAGTCCAAGTGTCACTAAACGTCCCATATTTCACAGTATAGCCGTGATTGAATAATTTTTCTGTGGCAGTCCATTCCCTCAAGTTGCAACGATAAATATCTTCAGCGCTTAGACCAAACCTTCCAATAAAATCAGTGATAATGACACCAGTGTGTGCAATGTTTGAATGGCTCTCTAAATATTTTCTGATAGGCGTATTGTTATTCTCAGCAAAATCCTGGGGTACAGGGTTGGTTGCACTTGAATGATTTAAATAAAGACGGTTGTCGCTAATTTGATTCGCCACTTCGATAGAAGCTAAAGTCTTTTCTAATTTATTTGCAATGGTAATTGTAGTATAGTCATCTTGAATAATCTGGTGATCACCGTCATATTTGAGACCATATTTTTCTCCGTTATATGTGAAACAATTTCCTTTTGTATCATCTAGAAAAATTATTTTTCCTCTTACA